>NZ_JBFTQB010000377.1:0-5720 GCF_056398785.1 Paenibacillus sp. 01T422
ATTGTAAGCGGCACATCCATGCGTTTGCCGTCGCGAATAACACCTAACGTTACTTTATCGCCAACTTTTGTCGCTTGAACTTTCGTGATCAATTCTTGCGAGTTCTTGATCTTCGTGCCGTTAATATCAACAACTACATCGTATTGGCGAAGACCAGCTTGGAAAGCAGGACTTTTACGTTGAACACTGCCAACTAATGCCCCATCCGTATTTGAAAGCTTCAATTCGCTAACCCAGTCTTTACCGATATCTTGTAAGCCTACACCCAAGTAAGGAACTGGTTCTTTAGGAATTTGAACGTTGTTTTTCAGGTTCTCCAACACCGAAGAGATGGTGCTAGTCGGAATCGCGAATCCAATACCTTGGGCTTGCGAGCTTACCGCCGTGTTAATGCCGATAACCTCACCGTTCAAGTTGAGCAGAGGTCCGCCGGAGTTACCAGGGTTAATGGAAGCGTCCGTTTGAAGCAAATGCTTATACTCGCGTGTTCCTTTGGTATCTGGAATGCTGATCGGACGTTCCTTCGCACTCAGCACACCAACAGTTACCGTATGATCAAAGCCGTACGGGTTACCGATGGCAACAACCCAATCTCCAACGTTCACATCTTCTGCTTTGCCAAGAGGAAGAATCGGGAAATCTTTGTCGCCTTCAATTTTGAGGACTGCCAAGTCTAAATCGTAGCTGTTGCCCAGCAGTTTGGCTTTGAATGGTTTATCATAGCCCTCAACCGTAATTTGAACTTCGTCGGCTCCGTCAACCACGTGTTCATTCGTTAAAATATAGCCCGTTTTCTCGAAAATGAACCCTGTTCCCATCCCTGCTGGCTGAAGCTCGCCGCTGCCTGAATCTTGCGTACCGCTCTTCGGTGCGGTACCGCCACCACCGTTATCCCCGAAGAATTGACGGAAAAACGGATCATCGAAAAGCGAGTTGCCGCCGCGCGTCGACTGCTTCGGTTTCACCAGAGATTCAACCTTCACGATAGCTGGACCAGCATTTTGGGCAATTGCGGAAATATTGCCTGGGCGGACAACGTCAAGCCCTACATTCTTCACTTCTCCGTTATCACCGGGACTCTTTGTCGTAGCCGTAGTCGTGCTGCCTGAAGCCAGCGGCTGGTTGCCTGTGAATAAGTTCAATTTGTCAGCGCTAAACATAAGTGCACCTACAACCAAAGCACCTGCCATAAAAGCAGCGAAAACGCTTTTTACGGAAGAACGTTTTCTAGCATTCGGATCCCAAGGACCAGGTCCTTGTGTAGAACTTACATCGGGGCCGAAGCTGAATGGGCGCAAGTTCTTAGGTGGGGTAACCTCAACGCTGGATGTTCCTTCTGTCCCTGATGCGGACGTTGTAAGTGCTTCCTGTTCATTATTCTCGTTAAAAGCTGACTTGTATGGTCCGTAAGAATAGTAGTAGGAAGGTCTTTCTTTGTTCGGATCATGCGGTTCTTCAGGGTTCGTTTCCTTACGGTTCGTGGTGTCGTTCGATTCGCTATTGTTATTCTGCGACTTGAAGAAGTCGCTGTAGTCTTTTTTGTTGTCTTCCATACTTCTTACCTCCATTTGTTTAAATGAGTTATAGAGTGCATGTTCGTTAGTTGGATTATGTCTTGCTGTCTATGGTACTATCATGCACTCACAACCTTAAACGAATATTAAAAAACAATAAAATGGAGGTAAAAAAAGGGCACTTTTATTGCATCCAAGCCTGTTCAACCTTATTGAGCACATTCGTGGCTTCTTTTACCCACTTATCGTCTACTTCAGCATCCGGATCTAGCGGCGCCTGAAACTGATCAATCATCGCTCCATAGGTTTCCGCTTCTGCCTCCTGATCAAGGCCTTCATTGTAGACATGCTTCAGTACAAATGGGGTTCCCACTTCTACGATGGCATCAGTCGCCTCCGTATCACCATCAATTCTCCCCGTCACAACTTGAAAAGGAATGCGCAACCACACTTTATTGGCTTCATCTAAAGAGCGGTCAAAATAGCCATGGTCATAATCCCAGTTCCCGCCCAATGCGAAGTCAAACTCATGCAGGTGGTCTCTTACACTGTCGAAGGACTCTTTGACCTGTTCTAATGATGATGTTATTGTTTTCATTCCGACACTCCTTAAGCGCTCATATTAGTTTCCTTACGCATAGAGTGTTCCAAAATGTAGTTTTTATGTGTCATGAAGGCTTACTTCATTAAACCCAACCTTTACGGTGTGCAAAAATGGCCAACTGTGTACGATCATCTAATTCACACTTCATCAGCAGATTGCTGACGTGCGTTTTGACCGTTTTTATACTAATAAAAAGCTCCTCGGAAATGTCCTTATTACTTTTACCTTCTGCTATCAGTAACAGCACTTCCTTCTCGCGCGAAGTCAGCCCATCTTCCTCCGGCAATGCGTTGCGCTGTCTGACACCTCTTGTAAGCGCCAATGACACTTCTGAGTTCATGACAGGCATGCCGCGGTATGCGCTCTGGATAGCGTGAATCAGTTGATCAGAAGAGATGGTTTTCAGCATATAGCTAATAGCTCCCGACTCAACAGCTTCCAGCACCTTGGCTTCCTCCAGAAAGCTGGTTAGCATAATGATTTTGACCTGCGGAAATTTGCCGTAAATTAATTTGGTTGCGCCAATTCCGTCAAGCACGGGCATCGTGAGATCCATTAAGATCACATCAGGGAGCCCTTGGGACAGCTCGCCAGTTAGCTTATCGAACGCCTCTTGGCCATTGCTGGCTTCCCCGACAACTTCCAGCCCCGGTTCCATCGAAATATAAGTCCTTAATCCTACGCGAACCATATCGTGATCATCAACAATCATTACTTTAATGCTACTCATGACTTTCTCCCTCTCTTTCCTTTGTAACCATGCCAATCTGTCCTGTAAAACGCGGAATGCGAACCCTAACGCGGGTGCCTGAGCCTAATTTACTGTCGATTTCCACATCTCCGCCCAGCTTCTGCGCTCGTTCCCTCATCGTCGATAAACCGTGGGAAGCTGAAGAGATATCCTTCCGGTCGAACCCTTGGCCATCGTCTTGCAGTTGAAGCACGTATTGATGCTCTCTTTCATAAATAGCCAACCGAACACCTTTGGCAGAAGCATGCTTCACGACATTCGCAAGACCTTCCTGGATAATCAGGAAAAACTGATGCTCAATCGCCTCTGAAATCGTTTCACGTAAAGAAACATCAAGCTGGCCCTGCAGCTCATGGGTCCGGCAATATTCCGGAAACCACTTCTCCAGGGCTTCTTGAAGGCTTTTATCATTTAATTCAATCGGTCTAAGCTGTGAAATCAAGCCTCGCATCTGCTTCTGGGCATGGTGCGACATTTGAATAAGCTGGTCCATTACGGTCGGAGCTGCATCCGGGTTTCTTTCCAATATTTTGGGCAACGAAGAGGCGGACATATGAATGGCGAACAGCTCCTGGCTGACCGTGTCGTGCAAATCACGCGCAAGCCGGCGCCGTTCTTCCATCACCGCATTCTCTGTAAGCTCTTGATCGCGAATCGCCTCGGCCTCGCCAAGCTTCTGCAGCAGTTGAACGCGTTCTTCAACTGAAGCCGCCATTTTATTAAAAGCATCATATAAGTACATGAACGGTTCAACAGGCTCAAGCTCAACACGGCTCGTGAAATTCCCTTTAGATAGTTCGAGCATAGCCACATGAAGTTCATCGACCTTACGTTGCCATCTCTTGGTTGCTACATAACCTACCGTTAAACAGAGCGCTAAAATGGCAATGAGAAACCACATCCGGAACTCCCACGATGCCAGCTCCTGGCTGTAGTATTCCAGCACAATAAAAATACTTGAGACGGTGAGTAAACTCGAAATCAGAAAGTAATTCAGCAGCTGCCACTTCATATTGAACATTCGCAATTTGTACATGCTCCATCCTTAACCTATCTTTTTGATTGTGATATCACCTATAAACATGCTTGTCGTAACGATAAGCTTCCGATCAGCTTCTTCATAATGGGAGGTTTGGGTTCTCACGCTGCGCAAGAATCCACTCTCACGACGATCAAGAACTTTCATATCCCCTATAAAAGAACTCGCCATCACGCGAACCTCTACATCCAGATCGTTAGGAATAAAAATTTTCACGTCGCCGATAAAGGCAGTTACATGAATCGTTGTTTCTCCAAGCGGGATGGCGGCACGGGTTAGGTCAATCACAGAATCTCCAATGAAGTGGGAGATCTGAATTGGCTTTAATTCCCAAGCCTCTTGGCCTAGATGCACATCCCCGATGAAGCCATGGCGATGAAGAACATCACCTGAATCAAAGTTGCGAACGAAGTCATCGTATCGGTGGTTATGACCATGAAGATTTTGTGTTTTCGGCTGACTATGCGATTCAGGGTGAGCTGTTGGCGCCTTCGCGGCAGCTTCCCCGGAGCCAAGCCATTCTTCGGCATGTTTTTGATGAAACTCGCCATGAATATCCTTGAGAACTTCTTTCTCTTCATCACTTAGTGTATGTTTCGCTTCATTTCCTGAGAAAGGGTCCCGCTCTGCTTGTTCCTTATTTGCTGCCTTGGTGGAAGGATGATTCCAGCTGGAGGAGTCCCACGAACCACGATATTTCTCGTGTTCCTTCCGTCTTGCCTCTCGTCTCTCTCTTCTGGCTTGCTCTTTCGCTTCTTTCATTGAGAGCCAGTCAGGTGATTCTCTACGGCTAGGACGGAAGATAACATTGAGCCCGAATAAGATTAAGGCAACGGGGGCCAAAATTTTGAACATCTCTCCCAGCGAGCGATCGGTGAGATTCAGATTCTTAAGCAGGAATATCGTTCCGACGCCACAAACGAGCAAACTCCAAATCGAACCTCCCCAATGATACTTACGCTGCCATAAGAATCCGACGAGGCCATACAAGATGAGAATGACAGGCCAAAACGTGGAAAACATATAAGCAAGGTCAATATGAATGAACCCCAGTTGATTAAGTAAAAAAAGGATACCTGCCGTCACAAGGACAAGCCCCCAAATCATGCGTTGAAGTATATGCGGATTCATACGTTCTTCCTCCATTTGTGTACATCGTTGTTAAGATACTTCTAGTCTATAAGATACAAGCCAGATTGAAAAGAGACGAGGGATTGAAGGCTGCCTCGGTCTAGAGACTGAGTTTTTCGAACACAAACACAAAATAACTGACATGGATTTGGAAGATACGAACAATACGTCGTATATGTTATGTATTCTTACGTATTTCGTTGACATGCTTATCATGAGAACCGTATAATTGTTCCATTAGAACGCTTCGAATATAAGGGAGAGATTACAAATGGATCAAATCCAACAGCTTTCCAGCGGTCTAGATACCATATGGGTGGTACTAACTGCTGCCATGATTTTATTGATGGAAGGGGGCTTCGCGTTACTGGAGGCAGGCTTTGTCAGACAGAAAAATGCCGTGAGCATCATTATGAAAGTGTTTGTTGATATCGCTTTCGGAGCACTTATTTTTTATTTCATCGGCTTTGCACTCATGTATGGCAAAGACGCCGGGGGAATCATCGGAACAAGCGGCTTCTTCATGGGAGGAGATTTAACACACATCGTACTTAACATCTCACATGAAACCTACTGGCTATTCCAGTGCGCTTTCGTTATTGCTGTCATCTCCATCGTATCAGGCGCTGTTGCAGAACGCATCAACTTCCGAGCTTACATCCTTTACACCATTGCCATGAC
>NZ_JBFTQB010000378.1:0-5655 GCF_056398785.1 Paenibacillus sp. 01T422
ATCTCATCCAGCTTCTCTTTGATGCTATGAATGACGTCTTCAATATACTGCTCACGTTCGGTCCGCTTCTTCTGCATCAGATTCACGATCCGGTAATACTGCTGAGGATTCAAATAACGGAGGGCGATATCCTCCATTTCCCACTTGATGGTGGAAATCCCGAGTCTATGTGCAATCGGACAGAAAATCTCCAGCGTTTCTTCCGCTATGCGGCGCTGGCTTTCCTCCGATTGATATTTCAATGTGCGCATGTTATGCAGCCGATCCGCCAGTTTAATCAAAATAACGCKAATATCCTGCGCCATAGCAACAAACATTTTGCGATAGTTCTCGTTCTGCTGCTCTTCCTTGGACTTGAACTTAATTCGTTCGAGCTTCGTCAAACCATCAACAAGCATTGCGCAAGTTTTCCCGAATTTATCTAGAACAGTTTCAAGTGAAACTGTTGTATCTTCAACGACATCATGCAGAAGCGCGGCAATCACGGATGTGACGTCCATCTGCATGTTCACCAGTATATCTGCAACAGCGAGTGGATGCAGAATATAGGGCTCCCCCGATTTGCGCACTTGGCCATGATGGGCTTCATCCGCGAATTCATAGGCCTCCCGTATCCTCTGCAAATCATTCTCTTTCAGATAGGTGGCTGCCTTCTCTAACAGCTGCTCTATACCCATGCATCTACCCATTCCCTTTAGAGGTGGTTTAAAAAGCGAACTTTTTAAACGCTCATCTTTAGTCGATTTTTATTCATTATGCCTGCAAGGCAGGCTCCGCGTCAACTATGCCATGCTATCCTTTCGACAAAAAACATCATTTTGCCTCAAATCCTTTGAAATATTCCTTCCTAGCGACCTATTGCTGAGTACAAAAAAGAACCGAATTATAACATTCGATTCTTCGCTTTATTTTAATATTGAACTAAGGAAACCACATCTATACCACTAAACTTATTTCTGCCTTCCAAATAGGAAAGTTCGATCAGGAACGCTGCTCCTACAATATCTCCACCAAGCTGCTGAATCAAATCAATCGAGGATTGAATCGTTCCGCCAGTTGCCAGCAGGTCATCGGCAATCAGAACTTTCTGACCAGGTTTGATAGCATCCTTATGCATCGCTAATTTATCTTTGCCGTACTCCAAGGCATAATCCACTTCAATCGTCTCGCCTGGCAGTTTACCGCTTTTGCGAATCGGAATAAAACCTACGCCAAGCGCATAAGCAAGCGGAGCGCCGATTACGAAGCCGCGAGCCTCTGGTCCTGCAATCACATCAATTTCTTTCTCTTTTACCATTTCTTTCAGTTGGTCAATTGCTTCTTTATAGACCGCACCATTTTGAAGCAATGTCGTGATGTCTTTGAAGCGGATTCCTGGTTGTGGAAAGTCTGGGATGACGCGAATGTACTCTTTGAAATTCATATAATTTCCTCCAATATGTGGTTTTCTTTATTGATTTGCTGGGCAATCCACTGCTCTAATTCTTTGGCTGACGAATACATCACGATGGATTCAACTTCCTGACGATTCATTCTATGCTGATAAATGCGGGATGCCGTAAGATCTTTCTTGGCTGGTGATGCATGCAGCTTAACGAAAGCCCCTTGTCTTTCAATAAACGCTAGTTCCTCGAACACGGATAAAATGAATTGAATCATAGCTGGTGAAAGGCCCGATCTTTTGCTGAAAGAGGTCATTAGACGGACATCCTGCACATTCAGTGAGCCCTCTTTTTGCAAAGTGCCGTACATCATCTTGAACATGTCGCGAGAAGGCAGTGTGCTTCCACTGTCAGGACCTAATTCTGCGAAGACAGGATAACAGCGCATCATGCCAAGCGCTTGCTGTAACACGCCCTGTAAGCTAGCTAAACTCCTTGGGATCGTGTATAGAATGATATCCTTCATTTGAGCAAAATCAAGCTGACTGGCTGTTTCATTGCCTGGTTCTAACAGTCCGCTGTCTTGAACAACCCAGTAAGGGATGGAGTCGCCAATTTGGAACGCTGTGGCAGCAAAAGCTTTCACGTCACTTTCGTCAAAGAGCACGACACCAGGCACTTGATTCTTCGCGTTGCTTGTAGTCAGGTTATTTTGAAGCATATTCAACTTGGCGCTTAATTGCCCCGCTCCACGCCAATCAAAGAGCTGCATATGCGTTATCTTCAAATCCTGCATAACAATTTGCGGCTTGCGGACGCCGTTCCACTCATTGATGGACAGCTCGCCGAGCACATCGACCTTAGCTGCTTGCGTGATGAGTCCTGCCAGACTACCTTTGCCGAACCCAACGGCTTCTACTGAGCAGCTTACTTCATCTCTAGCCTGAGAAAGCGCAAGCTTCAGATGCTGCTTCTCTTTGCCCATGGTCCGGATGTCGTCCAGCGATAAATCGGTGAACATGAACCTAGGCGCCGGATTGCCCATGCCAAAGGGAGCAAGCTTCTCCAGCCCTTCAATGCTGGCAATTGGAACATCGGGCAGGCTGCATGCAGCGTCAGCTTTCAGAAGCGGAATAAAATCCTGCTCCGTCAACGTTGCAGCTGCAAGCTCATTCAGCTTATGCGTGAAAGCCTCCAGATGGCTGCTGCTTAAGCTCATTCCTGCTGCCGCTTGATGGCCCCCGTAGTGGTCCAGCCACTCTTCACAGACTGTCAGAGCCTTGTGTAAATCAAAGCCAGCAATGGAGCGCGCTGAACCTTTGGCAATCCCTGTCTGCGGATCAATACTGAGCACCAAGGTAGGCCGGTAAAATCTCTCCACGATTTTGGAGGCTACGATGCCGACTACGCCAACATTCCAGCCTTCCTTCGCAACGACGAGCACTTTGTCCAGACCTTTGGCCTGCTGCTCCTCTGCGAGAACAAAGGCTTCTTTCACCATGTCTTCTACGATAAGCTGACGTTCTTTATTCAGCGCATCCAATTCAAAGGCTATTTGCTCTGCTTCGGTTTCATTGGACGTCGTCAACAATTTAACCGCTATATCAGCCGCTTCCAATCTTCCGCTGGCATTAATTCTTGGCGCGAGCGAGAAGCCGATGTGACCTGCTGTCACTTCCTTGCGCTCAATGCCCGAGACGCCAATGAGAGAACGGAATCCTGCGTAAGTCGAATCCTGCATGCGCTGCAGACCTTGTTTAACGAATATTCGGTTCTCGCCATTCAGCGGCATTAAATCCGCCACCGTGCCAAGTGCTGCAAATTCCAGCAGTTCCTCAGGCAGCCTCTCCAGCAAAGCATGTGCCAGCTTGAAAGCAACACCAACACCTGCAAGATGCTTATATGGATAAGGGCAGCCAGGCTTCTTCGGATTAATGACGGACAAAGCTTGTGGCAAGTGCTCAGGAGGCTCATGGTGATCCGTTACGATTACATCTATGCCTAGCTCTTGACAGTAGGCGATTTCTTGAACGGCACTAATGCCTGTGTCCACGGTAATTAATAGATCTACGCCTTGCTCTTTGGCTAAGGCCATCGCCGAACGATTCAGACCATAGCCTTCACGAATGCGATGCGGGATATACGTATCGAACCGGGCGCCCAAGCCTTTTAGCAGATGATACATCAGCGAAGTGCTGCTTACGCCGTCTGCATCATAGTCCCCATATATGCGAATAAATTCATTATTCTGAAGTGCTTTCCGGATGCGTTCAACAGCGGGTAGCATGCCGTCGAGCAAATATGGATCATGATAGTACTGAACTCCGCCATGCATAAATTGTTCAGCTTCAGGTACCGTCCGAATGTCTCGGAGAACAAGCAGTCGGGCCACAAGCGGGTCGATCTGCAGCTCGCGCACAAAAGTTTCTATGAGCATTTCATCCGCATTGCCAATGCTCCATCTTGCCTTTGGTGCTAGCACTCGTGTGTCCTCCTTCGAGTTTTGCTTTTGCAAAACTTTCTTCATACGCTCTTCGCAAGCGTTAACTTAGCGCTGGGCTATATACAAGATTAATGAATGACGGATGGAAGCTCGCTGAGCTCTGAATCCGTTGAATGCTTATAGGGATAGCCTGCATCATAGGGAGCTACATGAACAAACACATCCGAAACATGATGGAATCTTTTCATCAACTGCTGTTTAACCCTTTTGGAAACTTCGTGACCTTCCCAAACCGATACCCTCGGATTCACGCTGATTTTGACCGTAACCACCACATAATGTCCTTGCTCTCTGGCCCTTAAGTCATCTACGGTGATTACACCTTTGATCAACTGCACAACGGCAATCAAATCGTCAGCATCCTCCTGCTGTAGCACGTACTCTTGCTTCCTATGTAAAGCTTCCTTAACAAGCGAATACCCCATTTTCAAGATCAAGAGAGAGACAATGATTCCTGCTAGCGGATCCAAATAGGATAGGAACGATACATGTAAGAGGTTGGCCAACGTTGCGCCGAAAACCCCGATAAGAGCCACAATAGTAGAGTATATCTCGGAACGATGCCCTCTGCTATTAGCAATTAATTCCTGAGAGCCTATCCGTTTGCCCAATCGGTTCACGTATTGATACATGATTTCTTTGACGACTAGCGAAAGACCAAGCGCAGCGAGCGCGTAATTATTGTCAGTATGTTCCTCGGCAGACCCTAAGGCATTTATTGCTGAAATCCCCATCTCGACTCCAATAATAAGAACGACGACAGCTAGCAGAATGCTCGCGACCGAAATATTCTTTGCATAACCTTGGGCATCCGAATCCTCTGGAGACTGCTGATCTGATCTCAACCGAATTAGTGCAGCAGATGAAGCTATGGCTCCCGATGCCGAATGTGCAGCATCAGCTAACAAAGCTGAGCTCTGCACCATAATCCCAACAATACCTTTCAGACACGCAAGAGCTGCATTACCGGTGATGCCGCCCCATACTGCGAGCTCCGTTTTTTGAAAACGCTCGTCTTTCACGCTGACACTCCCCCTGAACGGATACAAAGGCCGCGCAACATTCACGCGGCCGGTTATTATGGTTATTACGCTGCAGCTTTCTTTTTAGAACTCCGTAACGATCTTCTTTTCAAGAGGTACCATAGAGAACAAGCAATAACGATCGAGGAATATGCACCACTTGTTAATCCGACTAGCTTCGCCAGTGCGAACAACTTGATGGACTCGCTTCCGAAGACGTACAAGCTGCCAGCAGCAATTAATACCACGAGAACGGTATTAATATTACGCGCCATCGTCTGCCAGATACTGTCGTTGACTAAAGCAACGAGATCTTCGTCCGTTTTGAGCTTAGCGAATCTGAGATTTTCACGGATACGGTCAAAAATAACGATTTTATCATTGATGGAATAACCGATTGTCGTCAATACCGCCGCCAAAAACGGAAGGTTCACTTCTAGACGGAAAATCGCAAAGACTGCGATAACCATGAATGCGTCGTGAAGAATGGCAATAATGGCAGCAATCGCAAAACGCCATTCAAAACGGATACTGACATATACACAAATCAATACGCTGGCAATAGCTACCGCATACACGGCTTTTAACAGCAATTCTTTGGCCAATTGAGGGTCAACGGTGTTGATCTCTTTGGAAACTTCAACGCCGTAAGCTGTTGCAAATGCTTTTTGAATTTTGTTCACTGTGTCGTCGTTTAGCACATCATCGAAGCGGATCGAGACGCGATCACTGTTGTTCCCGCCGATTG
>NZ_JBFTQB010000379.1:0-6169 GCF_056398785.1 Paenibacillus sp. 01T422
CGAATGAGCGGCGTCGGTATCTCTCATATTCGCGAGAAAATTAAGCTTTACTATGGGCCAGAGTTCAAAATGCACATTGCCAGCAAGCCTGGGGAAGGAACTACGATCAGGATGTCCCTTCCTATCCATCAGGGAGAGGAGTTGGAAGTAGAATGAATGTGCTTGTTGTGGATGATGAACCCATCATTCGTTTGGGTTTGCGTACATTGGTGGATTGGGAGCTGCATGGCTTTAACTATGCCGGCGATGCAGAAGATGGCCTGGAAGCAGTTGAGCTATTGGAGTCTCTCCAAATCGACATTGTGATAACCGATCTGATCATGCCGCGTATGGACGGCATAGCACTCATAAGAACGCTAAGAGATTGGACAAGACCAATAAGCACCATCGTTCTAAGCTGCATGGACGACTTCACTTATGTGAAAGAAGCGATGAAGCTTGGGGCCAAGGATTATATTCTCAAGCCTACGATGGAGCCAGAATCGCTAATCGACATCTTGCTTGGTGTGAAGCGAGAGCTTGAAGCCCAGCGCAATGACCAGAGAGAGCAGCAGATTCGGGAGCTTGAGCTGGCCTCCACCAAGCAAATGCAGCTATCAAACAGGCTGCAGGCTTATATACAGACCAGGCTTGGCGAAGCTGAGCTGCAGGCAGAGCTCTTCGGGGCAGGAGCGCCGCTGAGCGCGGCTGCCGCAGCAAGCAGCAGCCTAGTTAGCTTGCTGCTGCACACCGGGACCAGCGCCGCCATAGACTGGCGCTGGACCGGCTGCCTGGCGGCGCTGCCGCTGGCCGCCGACAGCACGCTGCTGCTCCTCCCGGCAGCAGCGGAAGAGCAAGACGCCGCCGAAGATGGCGGCGTCTATGCCACTGCCGCGGCGCTTGAGCGCGCCGCGGAGGTCCGGCTCGCGCACGCGCCGGACTGGTTTATTGGAGCCGGCGTCGTCATCCGCCGGCTCGCGGACGTGCAGCCTGCCGCGGAGCTGCATGCGCGGCAGGTGCAGGAGCGATTCTACAGCTCCAGCTGGAATCGCTTGGTGGTGCATGCGCCGGAGGCAGCATGCGGGCAAGTGCCTACGCTGCCTTTTGAGATACGCAGCGACCTGCTGCGCTGTGTTTTGCATACGAACAGCGAGGGTTATCTACACCATGCGGAGGCGCTTTGCCGCAAGTTGAGGGAGCAGCGCCACGAGAAGGATAAAGTGTTGATCTTCATCCAGGAGCTGCTTGCGCTGGCTGCAGGTTACGCGCGCGAACGCGGCTGCGCGGCGCTTGAACGGTATGAGGAGCTGTATGTAAACAGCAAAGCTCTGAGCGCCTKCAGCAGGTTTGAGCAGGTCAGGGAAATGGTTCTTCAAGCGATGAACATGCTGATGGAGAATCGCATGGCTGTTGGGAGAGAGCCGATTCATCGCTCAAACAATCCTTTTATCCGTAAGGTTTTGACTTATATGGTGGATCATTATGCCTCACCCATTAGTACATCGGACATGGCTGATTATGTCAGACTGAGTCGCAGCTATTTGAGCGATTTATATAGTAAGGAAATGGGAGAATCGCTGAGTGAAACGTTGACGCGAATCCGGATGGAAGAGGCGAAACGCAGACTGCGAACGGGTGAAATGAAGGTATATGAAGTGGCTGATGCCGTAGGATTTCCAGATGCCAAAACATTTGCCAAGACGTTCAAACGTGTAGTTGGCTGCTCACCCAAAGAATTCGAGAAGAACAAATAGACACCTTTTCCAACAAAGGATGTCTATTTTTTTGTTATGTAAAGGTTTACATTTAGGAAGAGTTCCATGATTTAGGAATAAAGATGAGGTGCTAACTATGACTATGCAGGTAGATCAGGTACCTATGGTGCAAGCAATTGGGGTTACGCGCGTATTTGGAAAAGGATCGGGAGCGGTACACGCATTGCGAGGAGCTCATCTCAGCATTCCCAAAGGCAGGCTTGTAGCACTGCGCGGAAGATCGGGGTCTGGTAAGACGACGCTGCTAAATATCCTCGGGGCACTCGACCACCCTTCGGAAGGCGCCGTTTATTTAGAGGGCATGGAGATCAGTAGTTTATCTGAGGCGAAGCGCAATGAAGTCAGACGGAAGCAGATCGGTCTTATTTTTCAATCCTTTGCTTTAGTCCCTTATATGTCCGCCTATGAGAATGTTGAATTTGGTTTGCGCATATCGGGTATACATCCGAAACATTATAAGCAATTAGCTGAAGAAGCACTAGATTTCGTAGGGTTGAAAATGAGGATGAAACATCGTCCTTATGAGCTTTCTGGCGGCGAGCAGCAGCGGGTTGCGATTGCCAGAGCGATCGCTCACAAACCCAAGTTGATTTTGGCAGATGAGCCTACAGCGGAGCTGGACAGCAGAATGGGGCTCCAAGTGCTCAAATTGTTCAAAGATTTGGTGCAAGAAGGAATGACCATTATTTTGACCACTCATGACCTAGCCATTATGGAAATTGTAGATGAAGTGTATGCATTGGAGGATGGTACCATTGTCGATGAAGGTTAAGCCATTTGCGTCTAAAATCGTTCTAATAGCTGGTGTTGTGCTTTTACTGGCAGGTTGCTCTCTATTGCCCAAAGAAGAGGAAGCGCTAAAGCCGCCGTTAGTCAAACCAGTGAAAGAAAACTTCGAGCTTTATGAGGTGAAGAAAGGCAGCATTACGAAAAAAGCTACTTTCATGGGGACGTTCAAGTCTAGCCAAACGAGCAATTACTATTTTGATGAGTCTGATCATCGCTTAGCTGGTTTACGCGTTAAATTAGGTGATGTGGTTAAACCTGGTGATGTGCTTGCTGAATTGGAGAAAGGGGATCTGGAAACGCGGATTGCCATTCAAAAATTGAATTTGGAGAAAGCCCAGATTGCCAGTGTGCAATCCAGGCAGGCTGATCCTAATCAAACGCTAGCGCTTCGTTTGAAGGATATTGATATTGAAGCGGCACAGCTGCAACTGACATCCTTGCAAGCGCAGCTGAATAAGACAAGGTTAGTGGCAGCATCCAGTGGAGTCGTCACTTTCGTAACAGATGCTCAGCAAGGAAGTGTTGTGGACGCCTTCAATACGCTTGTAGTTCTGTCTGATCCTGAACACCTGGAGCTTTCTTATGAAGCTACAGATGTCGGAACACTTACGGGGATAGAAGTTGGCATGAATGTAGAAGTCAAACTCGCGAAATCCGGGAGTACAGTGCAGGGCAAAGTGCTGCGAACACCATCAAGCTCTCCCCCAACAGATAACAAGGCACAAACCGAAAGAAATGCCAAAACGATTATTATTGGGGTTCCTGTGGGCACAGAGGGTGCAGAGATTGGCGCATCCGGAGACATGACGATTGTCGTTGAGCAGCGAGAGAATGTCATCGTGATCCCGAGAAAAGGACTGCGGACTTATCTGGGCAGGGATTATGTGCAAGTGCTGAATGGGGAAAGCCGTAAAGAAGTCGRTGTCGAAAAAGGCCTTGTAACCCCTACGGAAGTTGAAATTCGAACAGGCCTCAAGGAAGGCCAGAATGTCATTTTAGAGAACTAGTACTTTCTTAGGAGGATTGCAATGGCTTTATTTCTGATGATTCTCCGTAAAATGGTCAAAAATCGCTGGCTCGAGCTTAGTTTATTAGTAGGGCTAATTATTTCTGTAGCGCTTGCAAGCTCGATGCCTATTTATACACACGCCATTTTACAGCGCATGCTGATCAAGGACTTGGAAGTTCTGCAAACAGACACCAAGCAATATCCAGGGCAAGTATATAACTACGCATACTTTGTGAGATCGGAGAAGGAGCAAGACGCGGATCGTCTTCTGGCGGAAACGGATGCTTTTTTGAAAGAAGAAAGTAAAGCATTTGGTGTACCTATTCTCCTCTCGACCACCATGCGCAGCACGATGAATTTCAATTTTAAACCGAGTGTTCCCAGTAAAGTTGATCCTAGTGTGAAGCGTCTGGGCGAGCTGACAACGATGTCGGAGTTAGATAAGCATATTCGCCTCGTTGACGGCGTCATGCCATCTAGCGAACCCGTGAACGGCGTGTATGAAGCATGGGTATTCCCTGAACTGCTGACGGAGATGAAAATTGTTCTTGGCAATGAATTAACCATTACAGATGAGGATTTGAAACAAAGCATTCGCATTAAACCGGTAGGGGTTATTGATCGCAGCGATTATGCAGATCCCTATTGGACGAATAATATGTCTGATTTGCGTTCACGATTTTTCATTCCCTTTGGGCTATTTGAGAAAGAAATTACGAATAACAAGGAGTTTACTAGCCTTTATTGCTTTTGGAATTACATACTCGATTATCACCAATTGAAGTTGGAAGGATTAGGCGCCTATACCGCTGCACATGCACAAATGGAAGGCTACTTAAGCAGTCGTTTCAATTCTTATAAAGCTGATAATCCCGCGCTTCCTACTTTGAAAGTGTATGGTGAGAAAGAGAAAAAATTAAGAATGATGTTATGGTCACTGAATGTGCCCGTAAGCATTCTGTTAGCCTTCTATTTATTCATGGTTGCCAATTTGATTACGGAAAGGCAAAAAACAGAAATTGCCGTTCTGCGCAGCAGAGGAGCAAGCCGTACTCAGATTCTTTTAGGTTATGTGCTGGAAGGGGCTTTATTAGGAGGGATTGCGCTTCTGGTTGGACCTGCCATCGGGATGCAATTGACCAAGATCCTGGGTGCCTCCAATGGATTTCTGGAGTTTGTAGAGCGCTCTGCCATGGAAGTGAAGCTGAATCAAGAAGCCTACCGGTATGCCTTGGTGGCCGTGGTGGCATCGGTTTGCATGACGCTCATCCCGGCCGTTATGGCAACGCGTACGACGATTGTTGGTCATAAGCAGTCACTCGCGAGGAAAAATAAGCTTTCTTTTGTTCATAAAATCTTTCTTGATGTTATTTTATTAGCTGTATCTATATATTTATTGCAAAGCTTTAACCGACGGATGACTGATCTGGTTGCCCTGGGGCTGGATTCGATGGACATGAAGGTTGATCCCCTCCTTTTTGTTGTGCCGGCTCTATTCATATTTGCAATGGGCTTGTTCCTCCTGCGGATCTATCCTTGGGTTATTCAACTGATCTATACGGTTGGGCGCAAATGGTGGCCGCCTTATCTGTATTCGACGCTCCTTCAGGTAGGCAGGTCCACTACACAATACCAATTCATCATGTTATTTATCGTGATGACATTGGCAACTGGCTTGTTCAGTGCGAGTGCAGCCCGGACGATGAACAAAAACATTGAAGAGAAGATCCGTTATGCGAACGGGACCGATATTGTTTTGCAAACACCATGGGATAATGATGCCCCGCCTCCACAGTCAGGCCCTTCTGGACCTTCGGGTGATGCTAATTCTCCTGCGGGCGAAGTTGCTGTGAAGAAACGCGTGCAATATACGGAGCCTCCGTTTCTGCCTTTTACCCAACTGGCAGGTGTGGAATCTGCTGCTCGTGTTTTTCAGAAGAAAGATGCTTACATCTCGATCGGTAAAGAAACGAAAAAGACGACGCTGATGGGGATTGATACAGATGAATTCGGTCAAACAGCCTGGCTTCGCGATCATTTGCTGGATCATCACTTCTACGATTATTTGAACCTGCTCTCTGGGGACTCCAGGGCCTGTGGAGCCGTATGAGGTATGGCTTAAGCTGAAACCTGACATGACCAGTCAAGCTTTGTATGAAGCGCTAGAGCTTAAACATATCAAGATTGCAAGCTTGGTTGATACGAAGCAAATGTTGGTTCGTTCCAAAAATGATCCATTTCAACTGGCCGTGAACGGCGTAATGACACTTGGCTTCTTGATTGCGATCGGCATCAGCTTCATGGGATTTCTTTTGTACTGGGTGCTTTCACTGTCTGGTCGGATTCTACAATTCGGCGTGCTTCGCGCGATGGGGATTTCTTATGCTCAGTTAATCGGAATGTTAGTTGCGGAGCAATTGCTGACCTCCGGCGCTGCTGTCCTGATTGGTATGATTACAGGGAATACGGCTAGCCAATTATTCGTTCCCTTGTTCCAATTAACGTTTGACTCATCGAGTCAAGTGCCGCCTTTTCAGGTGAGTTTCGATCCTAACGATCAGCTGCATTTATACGTCATTGTCTTGGTTATGATAGGGATTGGTCTACTGCTGCTAGG
>NZ_JBFTQB010000380.1:0-11116 GCF_056398785.1 Paenibacillus sp. 01T422
CCACAGTTTGGCTTTACGCAGTGATGGGATCGTATTCGCTTGGGGAACGAATTCTTCTGGTCAACTGGGAGATGGCACGACAGTCATTAATCGCAATAGCCCGGTTCAAGTGAATAATTTAACAAATGTCATTGATGTTGCAGTGGGTAACTACCATAGTTTAGCGTTAAAGTCTGATGGAACCGTATGGGCTTGGGGAAGCAATGTTTTTAGTCAATTGGGAGATGGAACAACAACGGACCGATTAACGCCCGTGCAGGTATCCGGTTTAACCAATATCGTAGCCATCGACTCGACAAACTATCATAGCCTTGCAGTGAAATCAGATGGAACTGTTTGGGCATGGGGATATAACACGGACGCTCAACTAGGAGATGGAACAACGACGACTCCATTGACTCCGGTACAGGTGTCCGGTCTCAGTAATGTATCGGGTGTGTCAGCAGGTACCTCTCACAGTCTTGCAGTAAAGACGGATGGAACCGTATGGGTTTGGGGAAATAATGCAGGTGGACAATTAGGAATTGGTACTACTACGAGTCAGACAACACCGATTCAGATTCCAGGTTTGAGCAATGTGAAAGAAGTAGATGGAAGTTGGCTTCATAGCGTAGCGTTGAAAAATGACGGGACCGTATGGGCGTGGGGTAACAACCACAGTGGGCAACTGGGGGACGGAACGAGTGGATCCACCTATCTGAGCCCTAATCAGGTAGCGGGTATTAGCGGGGTAACAACCTTGTCTACAAGTGCAACTTTCACATTGGCGCACAAATCTGACGGAACCGTTTGGGCATGGGGTAAGAACCGGTTTGGTCAACTAGGAGATGGCACAACGACGGATCATTTTTCGCCCGCTCAAGTCACAGGTCTGTAAATCTAAAGTTGAATAGAACAGAGGCTGTCTCCCTTTGTTCTATTCTAGCAATACCTCTCATAAGCTAAGTCATACCAAAATACCTGCTAGTAAACGCGCTTATGGAGGCTGCTGAGACGATGTTGAAGAAAAAACGTGTTCCTGGCCGCGGGGCCATCCTATGGATGGCTGTTTGTTTGTCTTCTATGCTTTGCGTCATCCTTCTTGTTCCTGGATTGCTAGTCAAGAAGATTCCGGGCGGAGATGATCCACCTCCTGGCCAGCTAGCAATTGATGGCTCTCATCAGGAGACGGTGACCGCTCAAGGGTTGATGATCCCTGTCTATTTGACCAAAAAAGATGAGATCGAAACGGTGCCGTTGGAGCAGTATGTGAAAGGTGTACTTGCGGCAGAAATGCCAGTAGAGTTCGAGCTAGAGGCGCTCAAAGCGCAAGCAATGGCAGCTAGAACATACGTTGTACGCAGGGTGCTGGAGAAGGATTATAGTAATGTGCCAGTTAATGATGCGCTTGTAACAGATACGACCGCACACCAAGCTTATTTGACCGATCAACAGCTAAGAGAGAAGTGGACGAAAGGTACGTATGAAACGAATATGGCGAAAATCGATAGAGCTGTGAATGAAACGCAAGATATGATTTTCTCAATTTGCATGGAAATGGTCCGGCTCCAAAATTACGTTTACGACCTACGGATTCGGTCACGGCGTTGGCTTAAGCCAATGGGGCGCTAATGGAATGGCCAAGGAGGGCAAGACTGCGGCGCAGATTGTAACCTACTATTACACAGGCATATCTATTGAAAAAGCGTCCCCTTTTATCCAAAAATCTTAGTTTATAACGTTTCTATAAAAATATCTTTCTTCAAGTATAAAACCTTTAAATGTGTCAAGAATGGTTGATGAGGTGATTAACCATGAGTGATCAAAACAAAGGTTTTCAAAAAGAAGAAGCTCCTAAAACTGTTCAAGGGGCACAAGGAAGTCCATCCGCATGGAAGAAGTTGCTTGCTAAGAAATGGGTATTCCCAGCAACATATGTAGCAGCAGCGGCAATTATCTTAACCTTAATGTGGGTGTACCAGGACACAGGTACGAAAACAGTCAGCCAAGACGATCTGGGCATTAAGGTAAGCAGTAACGATCAAGCACCTGACAATTCCAAAGATGGGGCGCTTGCCGTTAACGCACCAGCAGAAGCTATGCAATGGCCTGTGAAAGACAGAGCAGCTCTTGACGTATCCATCCCGTTCTATGACACCAATGCAACCAATGAAGTTAAGCAGGCGGCAATGATTCAGTACAACGATCAATTGACGCCGCATACCGCAATCGATTTGAAAGCCAAAGATGGCGCAGCATTTGATGTATTGGCCGCTATGAGTGGTAAAGTTACGGCAGTTGAGCAAAACCCGGTTGTCGGCTCTCTTGTCGAAATTACACACAGCAATGGCTTGATCAGCGTGTACCAAAGCTTAGCTGAGGTCAAAGTAACCAAAGGCGCTGAAGTGAAAAAAGGCGACGTCATCGCAAAAGCGGGACGTAATGAGTTCGAGAAGGAAGACGGCGTGCACCTGCACTTTGAAGTGCGTCAAGTTAGCGATAATGCCGCTCTGAACCCAGAAACGATTCTAAACGCTAAACAGTAATCGGTACCAATGAAAAGGCAACCAGGCGGCTTCGTCGTCAACTAGCCTACATAGAATGAGGGCAGCGGGTACATCCTGCTGCTTTTTTGCTTTGAAGCCTAGGGGATTCCCCCATGGCTTGCCCTCCAGCACGTACATAACAGACTTGTCCTTGCCAAAAAAGACCGCATAAGCCCTTATTTCCTGATTTTTTTGAAAATAAATATGGGAAATGGGCTTGTCAGGCTTGGTTACGTAGAATATCTAGTCATGCCCCTCATATACTTTACCAAACTATCTCGAGTAGGGAGGCGAGGGGAGTGCACGATTACATCAAAGAGCGAACCATTAAGATTGGTACCTGTATCGTCGAGACCAAGAATACGGTTCGCACCATTGCGAAGGAATTCGGTGTTTCCAAGAGCACGGTGCATAAGGATTTGACGGAAAGACTGCCGGAAATCAACCCGGACCTGGCCAACCAGGTGAAGCACATTTTGGAGTATCACAAGTCCATTAGACATCTAAGGGGAGGAGAAGCGACGAAAATCAAGTATCGAAAGACGCGAAACCCGAAGCACTCCGAAAACTTAGTCACGGTCAAATCCTAAAAATACCTACATCCCGAAGGTTTCCTGGAACTGGGAATGTCGAAATTTCACGGAAAAAGAGGAATTAATGCATTTGCAGCGAATTTAGCTTATAATTAGAACTATCTATAAGAGCGCCGATTCTTCACGGGATGGACGGTAGATTTAGGGAGGATTAACTTGAAATGTTAAGCAAGGATATTGGAATAGATCTCGGCACGGCAAATGTGCTCATTCATGTGAAAGGACGCGGCGTTGTGCTCGATGAGCCATCTGTAGTAGCGATTGAAAGCGATACGAAACGCGTGCTTGCTGTAGGAGAAGAAGCTTTCCGAATGGTGGGTAGAACTCCTGGCAACATCATCGCGATTCGTCCATTGAAAGATGGTGTTATCGCGGACTTTGATATTACAGAAATGATGTTAAAGCATTTTATTGCAAAAGTAGGGGGCAAGAACTGGTATTCGCATCCGCGCATCTYGATTTGCGCCCCTACCAACATCACCTCGGTTGAGCAGAAAGCGATCCGCGAAGCGGCTGAGCGCAGTGGTGCCCGAGAGGTATTCATGGAAGAAGAACCGAAGGCAGCGGCAATTGGCGCCGGTATGGACATTTTCCAACCTAGCGGTAACATGGTTGTAGATATTGGCGGAGGGACGACGGATGTGGCTGTGTTATCCATGGGCGACATCGTCACCTCCTCCTCCATCAAAATCGCTGGCGACAAGTTCGATATTGCAATCACAAAGTATATCAAAAATAAGTACAAGCTGCTGATCGGTGAGCGGACAAGCGAAGATATTAAGTTGAAAATCGGAACGGTATATCCACACGGCAGAGATCAAGAGATGGATATTCGCGGTAGAGATATGGTATCCGGATTGCCGCTTACGATTACGATTCACTCCAGTGAGGTCCAGGAAGCCCTATGGGATCCGGTTTCATCGATCGTAACGGCTGCGAAGAGTGTTCTGGAGCGTACGCCCCCTGAACTTTCCGCAGACATCATTGATCGTGGCGTTATCCTAACCGGCGGCGGAGCCTTGCTTCACGGTCTGGATCAGTTGTTAGCGGACGAGCTGAGGGTTCCAGTATTAATTGCGGAAGACCCAATGTCTTGCGTAGTCAAAGGAACAGGGATTATGCTCGATAACCTAGATAAAGTTTCCAAGCGTAAATTTAACTAGACAGTTTATCCAAGAGGTGAAGAGATGCTAAGAGGACTGTATACCGCGGCGGCAGGAATGATCTCCGAGCAGCGCAGACACGATACCATTACGAACAATATTGCTAATATTAATTCCCCGGGTTTTAAGCAAGGCAATGCCTTGTCGCGTTCGTTCCCGGAGATGCTTATTTCTACAATTCGCGGTGGACAAGGCGCCTCGACGGCACCGCTTGGGAAGATGAGTCTCGGTGTATTTTCGGAGGAGAATATTTCCATTCACACACAAGGTGACCTACAGGAAACGCAGAWTCCTTTTGATTTTGCCCTCGTGTCGAACATCCAAGTGCCGGGCATGGCTTTTGATGCTTCGGGGAAATACGTGAATGCGGATGGGGAGCGCACGTTCCAGCCGCAGGCACTATTCACCGTGATGAATGCGGATGGAGAGCTCCGGTATTCCTTAAATGGTAAATTTACTGTAGATYCGACTGGCCAGCTCGTGAACGCCAATGGCAATCAAGTGCTGGGCCGTGATGGACAACCCTTGTTCCTTGTTGATGGAGCGGGCCAACCCATTCGATCCTTTAAGGTGACAGACAAAGGTGAGTTCCTTGATGGGAACGGCCAACCATTGTTGAATCAGGCTGGACAACCTGTAGGCTTAATGCTTTCGCGTGCAGAGAATCCGAATCTGCTGCTGCGTGAAGGAAATGGTTTGTTGCGGATTAATCCGGGTGACGAAGCGACGGTTGCACAGGTTGCTGCTGGTGATCAAGTTGAGGTTCGCCAAGGCTTTATCGAGCGCTCCAACGTGGATTCTGCGCAGTCTATGGTCGATATGATGTCAGCACTCCGTGCCTATGAAGCCAATCAGAAAGTCATTCAATCTTATGATAAAAGTATGGACAAGGCAGCGAACGAAGTCGGACGCGTCTAATCTAGCTTGCGAGGGAGCCACACATGAACAATTCCATGATTAACTCATCGGTATCCATGCACAGCTTACAGCAAAAGCTGGATATCTTGTCCAATAACATAGCGAACATCAATACAAACGGTTTTAAGAAAAAGGATGCCTCCTTTGAGGATGTTCTGACCAATGTGAAGTCGCAGCCGGAAGGATTCCGTCAGCAAGGCAGATTCTCCCCCCTAGGTTTCAACCAAGGATGGGGTTCAAAGCTGGTGCAAATCCAAACGAACCTTGCCCAAGGACCTATTCAGTCTACGGGCGGTATCACGGATTTTGCGATTCAGGGAGACGGTTTGTTTGAAGTGTCTGTCAGCAAGGTTGATGGGAACGGGAACCAAGTGTTCCAGCCTGCGTGGACACGTAATGGTTCTTTCAATTTGACACCTGATGCCAATGGCGATACGGTGCTTACTACCAAAGAGGGCCATTTCGTTACAGGGGCAGACGGCAATCCAATTCGTATACCTGCTGGCTTCAGACCTGTTGTTCAACCAGATGGTATCATCAACGGATACAGCGAACAGGACCCAAGTGCTGAGCCACTTAATCTGGGACAGATCAAGCTGGTTCGCGTTGTGCGTCCACAGTTGCTCCAAGATGTTGGAGATAACCTATACGCTCTTCCTGCGGGAATTACGGAGGCCGAGAAGGCGAACATTCTGCAAAATGTGAATCCGGGGCTGGATACAACCAATAATCGGGTTACATTGATGCAGGGGTTTTTGGAGCAATCCAACGTGACACTTTCCGACGAAATGACGGATCTTGTGATGGTGCAAAGGGCTCTTCAACTCAATTCCCGGGCGATTACATCTTCCGATCAGATGATGAATATCGCGAATAATTTGCGCGCCTGATCGTAGAAAGGGAGGGATAGGGCTCGATGTCTGACAAGCCTAACAAGCCTACTCCAAAGAAAAAAGCACCACGGCCGAAATGGCTGAATATTATATGGCTTATTTTCAAAATCATACGTATTCCCGTTCTTTGCGTGCTGGCCGTTTATATCGGACTGTGGGTCGGATACTCCAAGCTGGGCCATCAGCCATCAGCAGAGATCCTCCATATAAGCACTTGGCGGCATTTATACGATTTGGTATTTGCGAATTAATTCAAACTCCCTTATTGGGAGTTTTATTTTTGTGTAAGCAAATGTATAATGAATGAAGGCTAATCGTCAGATACCAGATAAAAGGCGCAGGAGGGGTACTTTGAATATTCCGAACATGCTCACCATTAGCAGGTTTGTTCTTATCCCTGTGTACCTCATCATTTTTTTCAGCGGCCATATCCAGATAGCCTTCCTGATCTTGCTGGCAGCAGGGCTGACAGATATCTTAGACGGTTATATTGCCAGAACTCGAGGTTTAGTTACACCCGTTGGTGTTATGCTGGACCCCCTTGCGGATAAGTGCATGATGATTGCAGTCATACTATCTTTGCTTATTACAGGGATGATACCATGGCAAGCGGCGGCAGCGATTTTTATACGTGATCTAGGTATGATCATGGGTTCTGCATTCGTTCACTTCAGGGGTAAATTAACCGTTCCCGCCAATGTGATGGGGAAATTAACGACCGTACTTTACTATCTCGCAAATTATTCCACATCGCCCCCCTTTTCTGCTCGTTGACCGCATTTTGGAAGTAGAAGAAGGCGTGAAAGCGGTAGGGATTAAGAATGTAACGATTAATGAACCATTTTTCGCAGGACATTTCCCAGGCTATCCGGTTATGCCGGGTGTGCTGATTATTGAAGCTTTGGCACAAGTAGGCGCTGTAGCGGTCCTCTCGATGCCTCAGTATAAAGGTAAAATTGGTTTATTCGCTGGTGCAGATGGGATTCGCTGGCGCCAACAGGTGGTACCTGGCGATACACTGACATTAGAAATGACGATTACACGTGTAAAAGGAACGATTGTCAAAGGCCAGGCTGTGGCGAAAGTAGGCGAGAAAGTGGTAGTCGAAGGTGAACTTATGTTCGCCCTTGCTAATAAATAACCCCATAGATAAAAGGAGATGAACCTGACTACTATGACGCGCGTACAAACAGAGTATCAATTATGGCTGAACGATCCAGCAGTGGATGCAGAAACGAAAAAGGAACTGCAAGCAATTCGGGAAGATGAGAAAGAAATTGAGGATCGCTTTTACAAAGATCTCGAATTTGGAACAGGTGGGCTTCGTGGCGTGATTGGCGCTGGAACGAACCGCATCAACGTATACACCGTTGGTCGTGCAAGCCAAGGTCTTGCACAATATGTGAATAGCACAGGCGTACAAAGCCCTTCTATTGTACTGGCTTACGATTCACGTCATATGTCGCCGGAGTTCGCTCTAGAGGCTGCCCTGGTTTTCGCAGGAAACGGCGTTAAGGCTTATCTATTCAAGACTTTGCATGCTACACCGCAGCTATCCTTTGCTGTGAGATACTTGGGCGCGACAGCAGGCGTTGTCGTGACAGCAAGTCATAATCCACCCGAATATAATGGATATAAAGTATATGGCGCAGACGGTGGACAACTCGTTCCTCAGTTTGCAGAGCAAGTAATCGCTGAAGTTCAGAGCATCAACACTTTTGATAAAGTGAAGAAACTGAGCCAAGCAGAAGCAGAAGCACAAGGTCTTCTTACATGGCTTGGTGAAGATGTTGATCAAGCATACATAAAGGCAGTAACCGCCATTAGTCAGAATCCGGACGTGATCAAGGAAATAAGCGATGATTTCCGTGTCATCTTCACGCCACTGCATGGAGCGGGTAATGTACCGGTCAGGGCCGTATTGAACTCCCTCGGCTTTGGACAAGTCCGTGTTGTTGCTGAGCAAGAGCTGCCAGATGCGCAGTTCTCAACAGTGAAGTCTCCGAATCCGGAAGAACGTGAAGCTTTCACGCTCGCTATCGGACAAGCCAAGGAATGGAATGCCGATATTATTATCGGAACCGACCCGGATGCAGACCGCATGGGAGCAGTCGTGAAGGATCAAAACGGGGAGTATTTTGTTCTGACAGGCAACCAATCGGGAGCCATCATTGTTAATTATTTATTATCAAGTCTGAAAGAGCGTGGAACACTGCCAGCGAATGGCGTAGTTGTCAAAACGATCGTAACAAGCGAAATGGGTGCGGTAATCGCGGGCCATTATGGGATTCCAACGTTAAATACGCTAACTGGTTTTAAATATATCGGGGAAAAAATGACGCAATTCGAGCAAACGGGTGAGCATACCTTCCTATTTGGCTACGAAGAGAGTTATGGTTATTTGGCTGGGGACTATGCCCGAGATAAAGATGCAGTCATCGCAGCTATGCTTATCGCAGAGGCGGCAGCTTACTACAAGAAGCAAGGTAAGACTTTATATGAAGTCCTGCAAGAGCTGTACGAATCCTTTGGTTACTTTTTGGAAAAACTGGAGTCAAGGACGCTCAAAGGGAAAGACGGCGTAGAACAAATCGGACGTATGGTAGAAGCATGGAGAACGAATCCTCCAACTGAAATTGCCGGTACGCCAGTTACAGCTATGGAAGATTACGCCAAAGGTGTAGATGGACTTCCACTCGAGAATGTGCTGAAATTCAAGCTGGAGGATGGTTCCTGGTTCTGCTTGCGTCCGTCAGGTACTGAACCCAAAATTAAGTTCTATTTTGCGGTAAAAGGATCGTCAGGCGCAGAAGCCGCAGAACAGCTGGATCGCATCATTCAATATGTGCTTAGCCGTGTAGACGGATAATGAAATAGGATCAATTGAACCTCTTCAGAACCTAAGTCAGGGATAGGACGTCTAATGAATAGATGGAATAAATCCGTATTCATTTGGCCTATTTCCTCGAGTTTAGGAGCTGAAGGGGTTTTCGAATGTATAAGGGAATAGAAAGTAAATGCTCTAAGGAGTGGACAATTAGTGAATTGGTATAAAACGTGGAATAACCCGCTCAAAAATGTATTATGGTGGCTTGTTATTATTGGCATGTTAGGCTCGCTTCCGCTAGCTTACACACGTCACCTAACGGAAACTTCGACGAAGAACGTCGAGTTCGTTTTTGACTATCGTGACTTATTAGATGTTTCGGATTTGCAAACAAACCCGCAGAGCTTCATCGCGCAGCAGCTGAAGAATATGAAGGCCGCTGGCATTGGATCAATGGCTGTGTATGAAAGTACGCTGGGCGAATTCAAAGAAAGCCGTCACATTGAGATGTTCAACTCTAGAGACGCAGCCGCGCTTACCCAAACCTTTGGTGATACTAACGAGAACTTCACCTATGTGTTATTCAAGGACAGTGCAACGCAGCAAAAGCTGGAGCCTTTAATTCAGAAAACATTTGCTGACCTCAATGTTGGCATTAAACCATGGAGCTTCAAGAATCGTAACGGGCTCATTATTCAAATGAGCATGGACGATGCTTCAATTAAAGGGATGGACCCTGACCCGATTACGTTGCAAATGTTGAAGGAACAAGGCTTCCAAATCGTAGTGCGTCTATCCAATCGTCGACCTTTCGTTACGAATGAGATGGATCGTTTCCTGAAGCAACTGCATGATATCGGCGTGAAAAGAATCATTGTCGATGGCAATGAAGTTCCAGGTTATACGGAAGAAGATACAGAAGTTAGCCTTAATAAAATGGCCGATCTATTGAACAAGTATGGCATCGGTTTAGCTGCTATCGAATTATTGAAAGAGCCTCAAAAAGGTTTTAACACATTAGCGAAGCAAACGAATTATAATGTTGTCCGGCTGCATTCTTTCACGGAGAAAGATGGAGAGAAGCTAATGGAGCCGCTGAAAAAGGCTGAGTTGGAAGATCGCATTCAAGGAGTTGYGGATCGTTTCGTGCTAGCTGTGAAAGATCGCAACATCCGTATGGTGTTCATAAACGCTAAGCCGCTTAAGAGTCTTGATAAAGGTAAGTTAGTAGACCCTCTTTCTGCATTTTACGAGAGCTTACAAGGGAAAGATGGTGCAATTCCACGCATTGAGAAGGCTGGCTTTACAATTGGTCTAGCCCAGGCATTCGATATGCATACAACAGGATGGCAAAAAATTGCCAGCGTCTTTATGTTGATCGGTGGTTTGAGCATCATTGTGCTCATGATTTCTTTCTTCATTCCAGAAGCCACACTCGTACTTTTCGTTCTCGGTCTGCTCGGTTTGGTTGGTCTACATACCTTGTCAGCTAATTTATATGCACAGGGACTTGCCTTGGCATCAGCGATTTCCGCCCCGAGCATTGCGATTATGCTGGCGATCCGAACGGTTCGTTCTGGAGCCGCTGCGAAGTGGAAGTCAGGTCTTGCGTTTGCATTATGGACACTCATCAAAACATCGGCGATTTCACTCCTTGGTGTTGTCTACGAGGTTGCGCTCCTCAATCACATTACGTATTCGCTGGTTCTGCAGCAGTTCCGTGGTGTAGGTGCGCTCCATTTACTGCCTATCGCAATCGCAGGTGTGTACTTGTTGTTCTTTAGTGAAAATAATACCTATAGTGATAAAGTCGCGCATGTTCGTCGTATCCTTACTTCTTTTATTAGCGTGCTGTGGATCGTTATTGCTGGGATTGGTCTGGCTGCGGTTTTCTATTACTTGTCTCGTACTGGTAATGAAGGACAAGCTTCAACGGTGGAGAAATTATTCCGTTCGTTCTTGGAGAATACACTTGGCGTACGTCCGCGTACGAAAGAGTTCTTAGTAGCTCATCCTATTTTCATTCTTGGTGCGTACTTATCCCTACGCTACAGACATGCCGTTTACTTAATTTTCATTGGTGTAATTGGACAGCTTTCCATTGTTGATACATTTGCACATCTGCATACACCGCTCCATATTTCTCTAATCCGTATTTCCTACGGTATTGTATTTGGCGCCATCATTGGCCTTGTTC
>NZ_JBFTQB010000381.1:0-5639 GCF_056398785.1 Paenibacillus sp. 01T422
CCGCTTGTCCGTTGAGTACGTAGGGAATACGACAAACACGGCAGCCGATTCAGCTGTTGAAGTTCGATTAGGCGGAGTCAACGGTACGTTAGTCGGAAAACTCGCAGCACCTCCGACATCAAACGGATGGGGTACCTATAAGACGGTTACTGGCGATTTAACTCAAAAGTTAACTGGCCTTCAAGATGTCTACTTCGTACTTACAGGAACGACAAACGCGACACTCAAATACATCGGTAATTTCGATAATGCCAGCTTTTCGTATATAAATCCAAATCCAAATCCAAATCCAACTAGAAGCGATTATGCCAAGTTGGAGCTGGAGAAGTACGATGAATGGACAAATGCTTTAAATGTGTACAACAATAATAGTCCGCTCAAAACGGAGGGTGGAAAAAGCGGAGATCAGGTTGCCAATACCTTTAATGGTGCATGGATTGCGTATAAGAAAATGGATTTTGGCACACAAGGTGTTAACCGCTTGTCCATTGAGTACGTAGGCAACACGGGGAATACGGCAGCCGATTCAGCCGTCGAAGTTCGATTAGGCGGAGTTAACGGTACGTTAGTCGGGAAACTCGCAGCACCTCCGACTGGTAACGGATGGGGTACCTACAAGACGGTTTCTGGCGATTTAACTCAAAAGTTAACCGGTGTTCAAGACATATACTTCGTATTTACGGGAACGACAAGTGCGACATACAAATATATCGGAAATTTCGATAACGCAAGCTTTGCGTATGTGCTCCCACCTAGAAGCGATTATGCCAAGTTGGAGCTGGAGAGCTTCAATGAATGGTCTACCGCTTTAAATGTTTACAACAATAATACTCCGCTCAAAACGGAGAAGGGAACTAGCGGTGATCAGGTTGCTAACACCTTTAACGGCGCCTGGCTCGGTTTCAAGAAAATGAATTTCGGCAGCGAAGGCGTGGATCGCGTAGGCATCGAGTATTCAGGCAACAGCGGAAGCTGCCCTACCGATGCGGCAGTTGAAATTCGCTTAGGTGGAGTAGACGGTACGTTAGTTGGGAAACTCTCCACACCTCCTACTGCGAGCGGATGGGGGACTTACGGAATAGTGTCGGCTGATCTCACTCAAAAGCTAACTGGGCTTCAAGATATCTATCTTGTCTTTACGGGAACAACCAATGCGACCAAAAAATACATTGGAAATTTCGATAATGTTAGGTTTTCTTTAAACGCACAGTAACATACGGACTGCAAGTAAAAAATGATGAGGGCTATTCCAAAGGTCATGTGACCAGAGGGATAGCCCTTTCTCACATCCAATAAAGGCAAAATCATTCTGGATATTCTTTCCCCAATCGGAAATGATAAATGAAAGTAAACATCAGGAAGAAATCACGCGAATTTACATAAAGGAGTCAACCATATGGAATCAACCGATATCCCATTGACATCGTCTGAAATAGGTAACTTGTGGATGACCTATCAAGAAAAAACCATGTTACTTCGCTTTTTGGAATATTTCCTTGAAAACGCAGAAAATGAAGAGGTTAAACAAATTCTGAAAACAACGTACGATTCTGCTGATCAAATGGTAAGCAAGATCAAACAAATTTTTGAGCAAGCAGGAGCCGTCATTCCACTTGGATTTACTGCAAATGACGTCAATAAAGGAGTTCCTAAGTTATTTGATTACCACTATGAACCGATGTTTTTGYATATGATAAGCAAGATTGAAACTCCCTTATTTGCGTTTCATTCAACAATGTCGTACCGGAAAGATATAAGACAGTTGTTTAAGCAGTTAACAGCAAATTCACAAGAGATGTACGATATGAGCGTACAATTCCTAGAGGAGAAAGGGATTCTATCGCGGCCGCCTTATATGTCCATGCCCACAGAAGTAACCTTCATTCAGAATGATAATTATTTATCAGGATTCCATTTATTTAAGGATAAAAGAGCTCTGAATGCGATTGAGATGTCGCTCTTACATCATGGCATTGAAGCGAACCTTACAGGGATGCAGCTTATGATCGGCTTTGCTCAAGTTGCTCATGATAAGAATGTGAAAGAATATTTTGTGAAAGGCATGAAGCTGTCCAAAGAGGTCGAAACGACTTTAGGGGAATTTCTACGCACGGACTACATTGAGCCGCCTGCCACTCACGCGGGGAAGGCCACCAACTCCACCGTTTCCCCATTTTCTGATAAGTTAATGATGTATCTCACCAATTTATTGGGTTCATTTGCGATTGGAAGTCACTCACTTGGCGGAGCTTTTAGTCTGCGAAGTGATTTACCGCTTGCGATGGCGAAACTGGCTCAAAAAATTATCCCCTTTGTCAAAGAAGGCGGAGAAATCATGATTGAACATGGTTGGATGGAAGAGCCGCCGCAAGTCGAAGATCGCAGGCAGCTAACCAAATCATGATGGTAAGTAAATGGGTATTGACCTAGCCACTCCAGTAATTGGATTGGCTTTTTTGCATAAAATTGCGCTAGTAATTTGCGTGATTTTGCAATAAAATATGTTGGTGAACGAATGGAGGGATTGTTTTGAGCCAACGCTATCGAATTACAAGATCTTTGCAAGTCAATGACAATTCAGAAGCCGTGATCTCTTTGGAAGAATGCAAACAGTATTTTGCGTCCCAATCGGATTTTGCCTATACATCAGTGTTTACGATAACCGGCGCAACCACGATGTCGATAGAAGGTGATTTCTTCATGTGGAGTTACGGGGATAGCAAGATTCCTTTCCGACATTATCAAGGGGATGTTTACGTGTCAGGCACGAATGAAGCCGTGATTCCAAGAATGATGGAAGTTGCGAGCGATTTAAGAGCGGACATCGTAGGAGAATAATGGTCTATTTTCGAAATTTTTAAAAATGTTGTTTACGTTGCTATCGATATCTGATAATATTATCGCAACATTCAAATGCGACGAAGAGAAGAGTAAATAAATGAAATCTTTCACAGAGAGCTCCGTTAGCTGAAAAGGAGCAAAGAATTCTTTATTGAAAAAAGGCTCAGAGCAGCACATCGGAACCGGGTAAGATGGCGATGGTGTGCCAGGAGCTCCTGTTACAGAGCTAAAGTATCCGCATTACACCGTAATGCCGTACTTGAAGAGGCTAATATGGCGACATATTGGCGAATCTGGGGTGGTACCACGAGGAATCCAAATCTCGTCCCTAAGGCTATATTAGTCTTGGGGGTGGGATTTTTTTGCTTTTATAAAAGAAATGCCGTTAGCGTGCTAGTTAGGTACACCAATTTAGACTTATTGAATAGTTTATCATACCATTTTGAAAGGATTTGAAAATCTCATGTCAGAAAAATTAAAAGTGGGTATTGTTGGAGGAACAGGTATGGTTGGCCAGCGTTTTGTTGATTTGCTGGAACAACATCCTTGGTTTAAAGTAACAGCGATCGCAGCTAGCAGCAGCTCTGCGGGTAAAACATATGAAGAATCCGTGCAAGGCAGATGGAAGCTCACTACCCCTATGCCTGAAAGTGTCAAACAAATTGTCGTTCAAGATGCTTCGAAAGTGGAAGAAGTAGCTTCTCAAGTTGACTTTATCTTTTGCGCAGTCGATATGAAAAAAAATGAAATTCAAGCGTTGGAAGAGGCGTACGCCAAAACGGGCACACCTGTTATTTCCAACAACTCGGCTCACCGCTGGACACCTGATATCCCGATGGTCATCCCGGAAGTGAATCCAGGGCATATTGAAGTCATCGCGGCACAAAGAAAACGTCTCGGAACTTCAACAGGGTTTATTGCCGTTAAGCCTAACTGCTCCATTCAGAGCTATGTGCCGGCGCTTCATGCCTTGCTGGACTTCAAACCAACACAAGTGGTTGCATCCACGTATCAAGCAATTTCCGGAGCGGGCAAAAACTTTACAGATTGGCCTGATATGCTGGATAATGTGATCCCTTATATTGGCGGCGAGGAAGAAAAAAGCGAGCAAGAGCCGCTGCGCATCTGGGGCAGCATCGAGAATAATGCCATTGTTAAAGCGAGCTCACCTTTAATTACAACCCAATGTATCCGCGTTCCTGTAACAGATGGACATCTAGCGACTGTTTTTGCATCGTTCGAGAAAAAACCATCCAAAGAAGAAATTCTTGCTCGTTGGTTGCAATTCAAAGGCCGCCCGCAGGAGCTTGAGTTGCCAAGCGCACCTAAACAGTTCATCACGTACTTCGAAGAAGAGAACAGACCGCAGACGAAACTTGATCGTGACATTGAGCGCGGTATGGGCGTTTCTGTAGGTCGCTTGCGTGAGGATTCCATCTACGATTACAAATTCGTAGGATTATCACATAACACATTGCGCGGAGCAGCAGGCGGTGCCGTTTTAATTGCTGAATTGCTGAAAGCAGAAGGTTACATTCAAGCAAAATAATAAATGAAAAACAAAACAGCAAGCCTTCCTATACGACTAGGGGCTTGCTGTTTTTGTTTTTAAAAACACTAAATTAATAGGAAATACCGAATTTCTCGTCCAAATCTTGTGAAATTTGTACGAGATCCCTCCAAATATGGTGACACGACACATGGATGTTATTCAGTTCTGTCCAGCCTTTATCTATTTCGACAATCATTTGTTCAATATCTTGATTTGTGATTTTTCTTTGTTCTGTATTGGTTCGCATAGGAAGCTCCTCCATGACAACGTTTCTTACTATATCATATCTTTTCGTCATGCTGCTCCCATATGAGGGTGTTGCATGCAGAGTTTGCAAATTCCTCGTGATAACAGCCGTTCCCTGGGGCACATCTCCCAACATAAGATTACTTAGGAGAGTGATCCCTTGTGACAATGAATAGACGTACATCCTCGTTTCATTTCGCCTACGTTACGAATTACAACGACAATACCATCTCGGTGATCGATACCCGAACCAGAAAGGTCAAGGCAACGATTAAGACGGGAAAAGGTCCCTTTGAGATCGCGATCACCCCCGATGGGAAACATGCGGTTGTCATCAATAAAACCGATAACACCGCTCAAGTCATCCAGCGTAGTACGAATAAAATTATTAGCACGATCCCAGTCGGAAAAAGCCCATCGGATGTAGGAACATCGCAAAGGTATGTGTATGTTACAAACTCAGCCGATAATACCGTTTCAGTTCTATGTATAAAAAAGAGAAAGGTCATTCAAACGCTAAAGGTAGGTAAGAGACCGGTAGGCGTAACTGTCACACCTCAGAAAATAGGACAAAGAACGGTGGGTTACGTGAGCAATCACGACAGCAATACGATTTCTATTTTTAATGCAAAATGTAATAAAATCATAGACACCATTCCTGCTGGGGTGGGTCCGGATCAAATTGCTTTTACCCAAAACAGCAGATTGGCTTATGTGACCACGAATCACAATGTTTTGGTCATCGGTACGAGAAGCAGAAAGATCCTTAGCAAAATTAAAGTCGGCTCAACACCTGTGGGAGTTGCGATAACGCCAAACGATCGATTTGCTTATGTCGGTAATGAAGGAGATAATACCGTTTCCGTCATTAGGCTGAAAAAAAATAAAGTGATAGCTACCGTTCCGGTGGGAAAGAAACCCGGCATAGTCGCTATCACGCAAAACGGCAAATATAGCTATGTGGCTAATTTTGGAGAAAATACCGTCTCTGTTATAAGAG
>NZ_JBFTQB010000382.1:0-5636 GCF_056398785.1 Paenibacillus sp. 01T422
TCCTTAATGGAAGAAGCTCAGACGTTAACGAAGCAAAATGCTGCTGAATTCCCGCCTAGCTTAAATAACATTAGCAAAAACAACTCATAGTTAAAAGTGGTAAGGCTGTTCAAAAGGTCATGTAAGACCTGCGAGCAGCCTTTTATTATAGGCATTCGGAAATTTGGTCAAAAACTCGGATTATCAGGAGAAATTCCCGAATCCATATAAAAAAATGGCTTGAACCTGCTTCTTTGTCTCTTTTACGGAGACGGAGGAGCATTTATTTTAATTGACATTTCCTGTATGCTAATAAAGGGCTAGAGAGATAGACAGAAAGTAGGTGTCACCATGGAAGGAATTGGACTCGTACTGGAAGGCGGGGGTATGCGAGGCGTATATACCGCGGGAGTCTTGGAATACTTTATGGAGCAAGATTGGTATTTTCCGTATGTGGTTGGTGTATCAGCGGGGGCTTGCAACGCGGTATCGTATATTTCCAGACAACCTGGTCGTAATAAGAAAGTGACCATTGACTATATCGGAGATCATCGTTATTTAAGCTATCGCAATTTATTGCGCCATAAGAGCATATTTGGAATGGATTTCATATTCAATGAACTGCCAAATAAATTAGTGCCATTTGATTACGATGCTTTCTATCGTTCACCTCAGCAATTCGCGATTGGGACTACCGATGCGCATACAGGTGAACCGGTTTATTATACGAAACATCAGCTCGACCAACAGACGATGCCGATCGTTCAAGCATCAAGTTCACTGCCGTTTGTAGCGCAGCCTATTCATTATGATGGCCGTACATTATTTGATGGCGGCTTGGTAGATCCTATCCCTGTGAAGAAATCGGTCGCAGATGGGAACAGAAAACATATCATCGTCTTAACCAAAGAAATAGGTTATCGCAAGACTCCTTTTAAACAGCGTTGGTTAGCTAAAAGCTTTTACCCACAGTATGATGGTCTCGTTGATGTGCTAGTGAATCGCAGTGAAATCTACAATGGCACGCTAGAGCTCGTTAGGCAAATGGAAGCCGATGGCAGCGCAATTGTAATTCGACCTTCGTCCAAAGTACTGGTAGGCCGGATGGAGAAAAATCCCGGGAAACTCGAAGCTTTACATGAACTTGGTTATCAGGATGCGAAGCGGCTGGGCTCACAAGTGAAAGATTGGCTTGTTAATTAGCCTACGGATAAGGCGTTATAACATGAATGTGACAACTACCGAGATTTCTGCGAAACGGATTGGTGGTTTTTGTTTGCATTCATAGCGAACATGCGGTATGGTAATATCAAACCAATAAGAACCCACGGGAGCTTGAGTAGTCAGGCTGAGATTGTGACCGAAATGTCACTAACCGTTAATCTGATCTGGGTAATGCCAGCGTAGAGAATTCACACAAAATGCCTGTCCATTTTATTAATTTTGTATGGGTTTATCATTTTTCTACCAATGGCGCTCCCGGATAACGGGAGCTTTTTCTTGTGGTTACATAGATATAAGGGAGAGGGAAACAAGAAATGAACTGGAAAAAAATCACACCACTCATGCTCGTGAGCTTGACTGTTCTTGCAGCAGGATGTGGGAAACAAGAGGCTAAACCGGCCAATCCTGCTAGCCCGGCCACCTCGGCCAAACCGCTTACGGATGTGAAGGTTGTCCTGGACTGGACGCCGAACACGAACCATACGGGTCTGTATGTGGCGAAAGACCAAGGCTTTTTTGAACAAGAAGGACTTAATGTACAAATCATTGCGCCTGGCGAAGCTGGAGCGGATGCCATGATTGCTTCAGGGGTGGCTGAATTCGGCGTCTCCTACCAAGAAAGCATCACACAAGGACGCATTCAAGGTGTACCGCTCGTTTCCATTGCTGCAGTCATTCAGCACAATACATCGGGATTTGCTTCTCCGGTAGCGAAGAACATTAAGACGCCTAAGGATTTTCAAGGAAAAACGTATGGTGGCTGGGGAGCCCCTGCTGAAAGTGCAATGATCGACTCTCTGATGCAATCTGAGCAAGCCGATCCAAGCAAAGTGAAGATCGTGAATATCGGGGATGCTGATTACTTCACGGCGGTCAAAAGAGATATCGACTTCGCATGGATCTACTATGCTTGGACAGGTGTGGACGCCGAGCTTCGCGGAGAGCCGCTGAATATGATTTATTTGAACAAATATTCGGATAAACTGGACTACTATACACCAGTATTGGCTACCAACGAAAAGCTGATTAAAGAGAAGCCAGAACTAGTTAAAGCGTTCACGGCCGCTGCAGCCAAGGGTTATCAATTCGCGATCAGCAAACCTGAGGATGCCGCTAATATTCTGATCAAAGCGGTTCCTGATTTGGATGCAAAACTCGTGATGGCCAGTCAAAAATGGCTAAGTCCGCGTTATCAGGATGATGCACCTCGTTGGGGCGAACAAAAACGTCAAGTATGGGAAAATTATGCGAACTGGATGTTGGAGCATAAACTTTTAGAGAAAAATCTCGATGTAGACGCAGCGTTTACGAACAATTTCTTGCCAGCAAGCACGAAATAACTTTATTACTCGGAAGGGGTTTTTACTATGGCTAACGCACTTGTAAGTATTCAAATTATTCCTAAAACAAAAAACGGTGAAGATGTTATCCCTTATGTAGATCGAGCGATTGAAGTCATCGCCAAGTCAGGCGTGAAATATTTCGTTTCCCCGCTCGAGACGACGATGGAAGGGGAGCTCGATCAGCTTATGCTCATCATTCAAGATATGAACGCAGCGATGATTGAGATGGGCAGCCCTAACGTTATCTCGCAAGTGAAAATATATTTTAACCCGTCTGGCGCATCGATGGACAAACTGACGGAGAAATACAGATAATGAAACTGAAGAACGGATTGAAAGCAGGGTGGCCACCGATTGTTGTGGTCATCCTTCTCTTGCTTATTTGGCAGCTTGCGGTAACTTGGGGAGGAACGGCAAGCTGGCTGCTTCCCAGTCCGCTCAAGATCTGGCAGGACGGGACTACGGACATGGCACGGGTATGGATGCATACATTTGCTACAGTACGTTTAATGTTAATAGGGTTTACTGTTGGTGTAACGGGAGGCGTTATCGTTGCAAGCTGCTTGCATCGCGTGCCTTTTCTGAAGGCTGGATTCTATCCGCTCCTCATTCTGTCACAAAATGTCCCGGTTATTGCGCTGGGACCGCTTCTAATTATTTTATTTGGTTTCGGCATTGTACCTAAAATTATCTTAATCGCACTTGTTTGTTTCTTTCCTGTCACCATGTCGACGCTGGACGGCTTTATGCAGACAGACCGAAACATGTACAACTATATGCAGATGATTGGCGCAAGCAGGCGGCAGATTTTTTATAAATTAGAGCTGCCGCATGCACTCCCTTTTCTCTTTACAGGGCTCAAAATTTCCGCTACTTACAGCGTAATGGGGGCTGTTATCGCAGAGTGGCTCGGCGGCGGTGTCGGCCTGGGGTACTATATGATTTTGCAGAAATCGGGCTTTCGCGCAGATCGCGAATTCGTTGCTATTATCATCATTGTTGTACTTAGTTTGATATTCTTTTGGCTTATTGCCGGGCTTGAAAAGATCGTTGTTCGGTGGAACGCGAAACGATCGTCTTAAGGAAGGGGAGAAAAGAAGTTGAGCAAACTAGAGCTGAAAGGGATACATCACACGTTCGCTGGCAAAAAACAGCGTGTCCCCGTGCTGAAAGATGTCACGCTGCATGTCAAAGAGGGCGAGTTCGTTTCCATTATCGGGCCATCCGGAAGTGGGAAAAGCACATTGTTTCACATTATTGGCGGGCTCATCACTCCTTCCGGAGGTGAGGTCTGGTTGGATGGCTCGAACGTGACTGGAACCAAAGGACTGATCAGCTATATGCCGCAGCAGTCGGCGTTGTTCCCTTGGCGCTCCATTGAAGCGAACGTAGCGCTTTCGCAAGAAGTTGCAGGGGTTTCGCGTGCTGCCGCTTTGGACAAAGCTAGAGAATGGCTGCCTAAGGTTGGCCTAGGTGGCTATGAGCATGAGCTTCCGCATGTGTTGTCAGGAGGCATGCAGCAGCGCGTTTCGTTCTTGCGAGCGCTGCTAAGCCCCCAAGAAGTCATGTGCCTTGATGAGCCGTTCGGATCTTTGGACGCATTAACACGGCAAGCGATGCAGTCATGGCTGCTGAATATATGGGAACAAAACAAACGGTCCATTCTCTTTGTGACGCACAGCATTGAAGAGGCGATATTCCTATCGGATCGCATCTATGTTCTCTCGAACAAGCCTGCACAAGTGATCGAGGAATTTGTTGTACCATTTGAGCGGCCACGACATGAAAAAGTGATGATGGACCCGAAATTTCACGAGCTGCGACAGCATATTCAGGGCCTATTGCGTCAGGAGATTCTATCATGACTACTAAAAAAGCTATTGATGCACATATTCATCTTGATATGTATGAAGAAACGAATGCTCAGAAGATCTTATCCGAGCTAGCTCTGTTTCAAGTCGAGGCGCTCATCGCGGTCTCCAGACATTTGGCATCCTGTGAGGCGACGGAGAAGCTGAGCTTACAAGCGCCAGAGCAGGTGTATGCTGCTTATGGCTATCACCCCGAGCAAGTGATTCCTCCTGAAGCTGAGCTTGAGGAATTATTAGGGTGGATAAGCGCGCATACGAATGCCATGGTCGCAGTTGGTGAGATCGGCTTGCCATACTATCGGAGGCTCGAAGCGGAAGAGAGAGGGGAACAACTTGATTATACCCCTTATGTTCAACTGCTTGAACGTTTTCTGGAACTCGCAGCAAAGTTAGCAAAACCTGTCGTTCTGCATGCTGTTTATGAAGATGCTGAGATTGTGTGTGATCTTCTAGAGAAACATGGTATTCAGAAGGCGCATTTTCACTGGTTTAAAGGGTCGCCTCAGACCGTACAGCGCATGATTCAGGCTGGATACTATATTTCGATCACGCCGGATGTTCTCTATGAAGAAGAAATCCGCGAGCTCGTACGAAGTTATCCGCTTGAACAGCTGATGGTCGAAACAGACGGACCTTGGCCGTTCGAGGGAATCTTCGAGGGGCAGGAGACGTATCCACGTATGATTCATGCGGTCATTGAGCAGATTTCACTTCTACATGATGTGGAGGCAGACATCGTGGCAGAAACGATCTTGCACAATACGAAACGATTTTACAATCTGCTTACCCATGGTTAATTGAAACTGGACATCTGTTCGCATTGGCTCTATAATAAAATAGAACAAATGTTCGATTTATAGATGAGGTGAGTATATAAAATGACGGTCAGATGCTCTTGGGTCAATGAGGATCCGTTATATGTTAATTACCATGATCATGAATGGGGAGTTCCAGTCCATGATGATCGCAAATTGTTCGAGATGCTTAATCTGGAAGGGGCGCAAGCTGGATTAAGCTGGTATACGATACTGAAGAAGCGTGATGGTTATCGGGAAGTATTTGATGGATTTGATCCGGAAATTATCATGCAATATGATGATAAGAAACTGGCTGAGCTTCTGCTGCATCCTGGGATYGTGCGCAATCGATTGAAGATCGCATCTGTGGTTCAGAATGCGAAAGCTTTCCTGAAAGTGCAGCAGGAATTCGGGTCTTTCGA
>NZ_JBFTQB010000383.1:0-12800 GCF_056398785.1 Paenibacillus sp. 01T422
CCCTAAACCGATCGTTACCGTACAGGCTAAATCGTTCTCTACGTTCAATCGAATCCGTTCGCAAATGCTTTCCAGCTTATTGAATGAGCCGTCAGGCGATCCYATGATCAGAACCAGATGGGCATCATGATCATAACAGCCGACACACTGAAAGGCACTTTGCATATCATTTTGGGCGATTTCTTGCACCCTGGCTTTGCGAATCAGCATACCCTCCTCAAGGTTCCTCTCATCGCTTGTATCCAGATCGACGACAATCGCCCGATAATGCAACCCTTCCGACTTTATTCCCAAATCATTTAATTGATCCCGTTCGTAACTGGAACTAGAGATACCGTTGCCCTGCAGCCAACCATTCAGCACTTGCTCCTTCATGACAGACAGGCCTTCGCTCGCCTGCTTTCTTAAATCGTCCAACTCAAGTTCGCCAAGACGCTCCGTTCGTATCAGTTCCTTTATATCAAGTAAGGAGCTTTGAAGTTCTTCTTCGTTAATAGGTTTCAGCACGTAATTTATAACGCCTAACTGTACGGCCTGTCTGGCATACGCGAATTCGCTGTGGCCTGACAACACCAGAAATTTTAATTTCCGATCGCGCTCTTTGGCTTTGTGTATAAACTCCAATCCATCCATAATCGGCATATTCATATCGACCAACACGACATCAGGCTCTATGTCGGCCATCAGTTCCAGTGCTTCCACCCCGTTTTTTGCTTCCCCCGCGATTTGATAGCCCAGCTCACTCCACGGCAGCGAAATCTTCAAGGCTTGCCTGAAGTAATATTCATCATCGACGATAAGCACTTTGTACATGCTCTTTCCCCCTATTCTATTCATTCCTTATTTTGCGGATAATAGAAATGCCAGCCTCATGGATGCGAGCGGGAGCTAATGATGACGAAGAGGCAATACGATTCTAATTTTAGTATAAACGCCGTGTTCGCTTTCAACTTGGAGTCCGTATCTTTCCCCATACAGCATTTGGATCCGATTAGATACGCTTCTAATCCCAAATCCTCCAGCTTCATCAAGAACATTGGATCCGGCCATTATATCCTTACTTTGATTATTGTGCATACCAACCCCGTTATCGTAAATTTCAATTTCCACATTGTTGCCGCTTCGCTTTCCTGTAATACGTATGATTCCTTTTTCCTTTTTGAGCTTTAATCCGTGATAGATGGCATTTTCCACAATTGGCTGTAAGGTCAACTTCGGTATCGAATACGTCAGTATTTCATCATCAATTTCCATCGTATACGCCATATATTCCACATAACGTAGCTGCTGAATTTCCAAATAGCTTTCCGTTAAACGCATCTCTTCACCTATCGATATGATATCGTTACCCTTGCTTAACGAGATCTTATAGAAATTCGCCATGTATTGGGCTGCCTGTATGGCTTGCTTCCCTAGGCCCAGCTTAATGAGCGAAATAATGGTTTCAACCGTGTTGTACAAAAAATGTGGCTTCACTTGCGATTGCAGCAATTTAAATTCGATCTCAGCCTTTGTCCTTTGTTTCTCGACGTTTTCGGCCATAAGCGCCTCAATGCGATTCATTAAGTTATTGAAGCCCTCGCTTAAATATCCGATCTCATCTTTGGATTGGTAGGTACTTCTGACTTGCATCTTTCCCGTCCGGATTTCTCTCATTGTCTTAGCAAGCTGGAAGATGGGGCGCGTGATCGATCTGGACAATAGAAAGGATACAATTAATGCTAATAGCAAGCATGCTGCGCCGATCCCGATCATCAATTGATTGATTTGTTTCCGATCTGAAGAAATATCATCCATAGGGATAACGCTTACAATTGTCCATTTCAACGGTTCGAATCGCTGCGTGAATATCAACATTTCTTGGCTTCCGCTGCCCTGGGTAAATGCTGTGTCTTTACCATTCTCGGGGATGCTTATGGAGACGGCTTCCTTGAAATCCCGGTATAACATGGCTTTATTCTGTGAGGAAATAATTCGGCCGGCGGAATCGACGATATAAAATTCCCCTCCCTTATTTTCCCCTTCGTAAATTGAAGCAATCGTCGTTTCTTTCACGTACAAGAAAACTCTGCCTACCATTTTACCCGTATCTTTATGAATAACCGTTTTGGAAACCGCGAATACATTGTGTTCACCTTCATACAAGAATCCGAATTTAATTAAGCCTGTCCAAGTGGGTAAATAGAAACGATCATCTGTTCCATAACCTTCACCGAATATGCGGGAAGCATATGCATTATCGGCAAACCCGACGTCCACCCAGTGATGATTCGAAGTGAGAATGCTTACCGCTTTAATTTTTGTGTTAGGCTCCACAATATTGCTGATCGTCTCTGAAAGGGTCTTTTTCATCGAAAGGTTATTTAAACCTTCAACCGGCCTGCTTGCATTGAACTCACTATTTAATAATAAATCGTTATAAAGCACGTTTTGCAATCGATAATCGCTGGCCAAAATTTTGGAATAGTCTTCAATTGTAGCTACCAAAGTTTGAAGGTTGTTTTTGATGAGCACAAGTTCTCGGGATGAATTATTGATCTCTTTCTCGATGAGGGCTTTCTGTGAAATCGTGTTGGCAAAGTACGACTGAGTGGAAATAAATACAACAATGATTAATATATTCGCTATGAATATTTTGTTCTTAATGGAAATCCCGCCTATATACTTCGAGAAACCATTCATAATGTGATTACTTCCTTTCTTTTCAATTCGACAAGAATTATTGTGGATATAACAATTAAGAGAGGACTGATCTAAAGTGCGTGGAAAAAGAACCTTACAAATAAGATATCTATGTGGGAGTTCTTTATTAAGAATAGCATAGGTTTAATACGTTTCAAATATATGATACCCATTATAAGACTAGAGTCCTAAATTCTATGTATAAAAGGATAATAAAAACCAACCATTATAAATTAACATTAATTTACTTTTATATATAATTAAGTTAAATATTTAAAAACCGGAACCCCAACGGAGTCCCGGCCCTCAGCCTATCCAACCTCACTCAACTTTCCATCCCGAAAATGCACAACCAGCTTCGCCTGCTGCGGAATCTGCAGATCATGCGTAATAGAGTATAACTAACGAATTAATTGATGTTGGTTGCGACATACCCAAGATCCCAGATATCAATTTTGTTATCGTCGTTCATATCAGCAACCTTAGCTTTTGCCCAATCTGCGCTGGTGGAGTTCTTKCCATAGTGATAAGCTACAATCGCGAGGTCACCTACGTTAGTTTCTCCATCACCGTTTATGTCTGCATTCTTATTAGCTGTTCCTTTGAAGGTGTCAATGGAGGTGTTGAGTGCTGCAAGAGCACTGTCAACTTGGGCATGAGTTGCGCTTGCATTGTCCATTACAGCAATTGCGGTGTTAATTGCTTCAAGGAGTGCGTCTTTAGCTGCTTGCGGATATTGGCCAGGTTGAGTACCTACTATAGCCGCGTTGTACAGGCTTTGTGCACTCGTAATTGCTGCATTCAAAGCAGCTTTATCCACTTGATTAGTACCAACAACGGATATCGTCTTGCTGCTCAGTGCCGCAGTGGTTACGGTTCCATCAAGACCGCCAGTCTTCGCTTGAGAGACTGCAATGGTTCCAGTCGTATTCTGAACACCGGACTTTACTTTAAAGGTTATATTCAAAACCGGTGTACTGGTTCCAGCTATCCCTCCGACATTTACGGAAATTATTCTCACTTTTCCAGGGGTAGTAGTATCTTCTCTCAGAACCTGAATGTTACTGGTTGCACCCGCTGCACTAACATAATCGAATACGCTTGAATCATAGCTTAACGTGATATCCTCTGCGTACACGCTTTGTGTCACGCTATCCAGGCTAACAGCAGCTGTAAAAGTACTTTCAGGTGTCACACTGTTGTTAGCTGCGATTGTTGCTGTAAGCGATTTGACTTCTTCTCCATTACCAGGTGTATACATGCCAAGATCCCCAAGGTCAATTGCATAGTTGTTCTGGAGTTTCTCGTATTCGCCTGCAAAGAAATCGTCCAGGTATGAATGTCCAAGAACGAATCTGTCCGGATTCACAGCGCCATAGTAGCCGGCATTGGCATTGCTCTGACTGTCAAACAACACATAGCTTCCCTGCCACCCTGAGCCGGCTACGCCCCAGCTGATGATGTGATCGATGTAAGGGGCGAACCTGTTAAACAGTTTGTACATCAACGCGTACTCATAACCAAGGGCGTCAGACTGTCTGACATTGATTACTGCGGGAGCGACCGCGCCGCCGCCTGGGCTAGTAGTCGGCAAAGCCAGTTGGTGTTTTTCAGTGTCTGTCTCCAGCTGTTCGGATCCGCTGGGATGGTCTCACTGTGGCGGCTTTCGTGGACCTCCTCGTTTAGCACATCCCATGAATTGAAGGGGATTACTCCGCGAGATACACTTGAGCCATACTTCGTATCTGTGGTCAGGAAATGCCGCATCACGTACATTGTGTGGTTAAATTGCACTCTTCTGGCCATTTCTTTATCTACCTTAACCGTTGTTGTAACGCCGTTGCCCAATCCATAGTAATCGGTTGTTCCATTATATCCCAAGGGAATGGTCGCGGGAATCATCTGTCTCATCCATGCAGGGGCCTGGTTGTACCATGCCAAAACGTGGGCGTGAGACTTATACTGTCCGGGAGTTCCGGAATCCCTGATTGCTTGATAAGAACTGGTCGGTAAACTGTATTCACCTATACCAGGGGTGGTGGTTGCGCCGCTCAGAGCCTCGCCAGTAACGCTTTTCAGCCAACTAGGGCCGCGGGGATGCGTTCCTTCGGCCTTGAGATTGTTGCCGTCGACAAAGATTTCATAGTGATTGGCTCTTGTTCCGGTTACTGCTCCAGTTCCGATCGTACCAACCATGAACGTGCCATTTTGCCTGTTATAAACATTCTTTAAAGGCGTTACGACACTTTGATTTTCCTTATTGACAACGTTAGGAAGTGCAACACCGTTAGGGTCCGGTGCGGTTATTTTGATGTTGGCGACAAGAAGCATACCAGTTTCTGCGGGACGGCCGTTCTCGCCATGGAGCTCAAGAATGAAGTTTGAGGAAGTGCCTGTTGTAGCTGTAATGCTGGTGTGCTTCAATAACCAGGTCTCACCGTTATAGCTGCCGATCCAGTCGGGGTTAAGGTTGTTGTACTCGTACTCCCTTAGGTAGGTATCGATGTCAGAGCCGGCATTTCTGATTCTCCACCTCATAAATTTCCCCTGCGCGCTCTTGGGATAGTACACATCAAACTCAATATTTGAGCCTGCGGGGACATCTACACTCGGGGTTAACGGAGATTGGAGGGTCATTCCTCCGAAGGTGGTTTTTCCGTTATGGACGTAATTAATCTGGAGCACATCAGCTTTGCCTTGGGAATCTACAAAAGGATACGGAATTACTTTGTATCTACCACCAGCAAAGTCGGCAGGGACACGGTTGTCAAGCGGTGTTCTTGAGGTCCAGACATTAGTGGGCGCAGTAATTTTTACAGGTATTCTACCAGGACCCGGATCAAGACGGAAATAAGGATCTGAACCGTCCGCTTTGATCTTTCCAGTGAAACTCACTATTGCATTTTCAAGACTGGCTATGGCTTCGCTGGCGGGAGTGAGCGCATTGCGTGCGAACTCCAGCGCGTTATCAAGATCTTTGAGTTCGTCGGCGTACACCCAGGGGAGAGCTTTATTCACATCGGATCCAACGTCAGTGTGGCTAATTTGAAGTGGGAATTCCTCATTACCGGCTTTTAAAGCTTCAGCTTTTGCAATGAGGTTGTTCAGTTCATGTGTCTGTTCACCTTCGGCTGCAGCGGCCGGGACGGGGGCAAACGCGAAGAAAGAGAACAGCATGATGACTACGAGCATGCGGGAGACGTTGATTAAGAGTTTTTCACGGTTCATCTTCGTTTTACTCCTTTTCTTAAGGCAACCTCTCACTTCTCATTTTAGAGTCGCCAATTTTAGATTTCGGAATTTTTACAACTATACCGATAAAAATATTGTTTTTGTTAAAGATTTGGATACTTTAATGAATTGACCATCAAATATTCCTTCATTTCTTACTGAGCACTTGTCCTTAGGGTTACGTTGTAAGTAGCTTGATGGTCAATATAAACACCTCCCTATAATGTTGGTCTGTAAATCTTGAAAACGCTTACACCAAAGCGAATACAAAGTCTCGTCCTTCTACAGCCTTAACAGTTAAAAGCAGCTTAACTGTTTGTCAACGACGGTGTAGACTATCTTCTTATCTCTGCAACTCTGTATTAACTATTAATAATATGATATACAAACCTTATTTAACTCCATGGAAGGATAATAGATCATTTGTATTTTTTTCGAAAGCGTTTACAAATTAGATCCTAGTTCGCAATATTGATCATCCCCGTAGTGGCACTATAGCCGCAAGCCGCCGTGAATAACATTATGTAGGAAGCTGCAATCAAGACTCCCATTTCCCTCTTCATTTTCATGATTTATTTCCTCTCCTACATTCACCTTTTGGTTGGTGTGACCCCATTATAAAACGCTTCCATAATAACTTTATACGGACTTTCAAATTCATTTCGTATAAATTTTTTGGGTTATCTATGGTGTCTCGGTAAAAAGTTCGTTTTTATGGGAGAAAATTATTCTTTACTGTAAACATGCATTTACAGCATCCATAGTAACAATCTCACAAAGCTTCTCGGATTAAGAATTAGAAGATATAGAGCGTATTTTCGGAAATTTAATATTTTATAAAGTTGAATCATTTATTCGAAAGTATTGTTAGTTTGTCATTGCTCAAAATGAGGAATAAAAATTTATAATTTTTGAAATGTAAATCTTCATCGATTCTAGTTATGACACAGGTTTATAATAGAATCACACTAAAATCGCTAGTGCTATTGCAATTTCATATTTTGAGTTTATGGTATATTTTCGTGCTACGAGTGGGAGAGACTCATCCCCCTCGTCATATATTGGAGGATGGTAGACATGCTTAAACGTAAACTGATTATAACAACTCTATTTTGCAATCTATGTTTAACTTTAGCTGCAGCAGCACCTGCAATTGCAACAAACGAATCCAAATTCGAGATGACGGCTCCCGTTACAGAAGCAGCCAACGGAGAATTTACAGTTACGTTGAAGGCGCAAAATATCGAGGACTTATTCGCATATGAAGTAAAACTTGGCATCGATGCCAACAATGTCGAAGTGGTTAAGGCGACCACAGCTATTAACGGATTCTCCGTTCCACCTATAGTGAAATACAATGAAATTACTTTTGCTCATACGAAAGTTGGTAAAGTGAGTGGTGAGAAGGGGTCCGTAGATATCGGCACCATCACTTTCAAGGCAAAAAAGGCAGGAACGACAATCATTAATTGGACAGACATCAAAGCATTAGATCTGAAGGACGATACAGGGATAAATCCTTTTGCCGATGTACCCTCTGGAGCCTGGTTTGAGACCAGTGTGAAAAGGGCTTATGCAGCTGGACTTATCAACGGCCTCTCGGATAACGCGTTTGCACCGGAACAAAATATCACCCGAGAAGAAATGACAGCCATGTTATTGAGGGCTAAAGCCCATGCAAACGGGATAAATATGGATGATATGACGGTCAACGAATCCATCACGTTTAGCGACGAGACTGCCATCAACAATTGGGCCAAAAAAGCAGTTGCACTTGCAGTAGAATCCGGCCTAATAAACGGAAGAACAGAACGAGAATTTGCTCCGCAAGAGCATGCCAGCCGAGCTGAATCCGTTGTTGTGCTGAAAAGGCTTCTAGCAGCGTTGAAATAAAAAGCTTCCCTTCCCGCTTATTGCCGTGGGAAGGGAAGCTTTTCTTGATCAGGATTCTCCAATAATACAGACAACCTCGCAGAACGTAATCACCATCTTACTCAGCAAAGATTAATCTTGCCAATGCTGCCAAATCCTCAATGTCGATCTTACCATCATTGTTTACATCGGCAGTTTTAAACTGATTCCAATTTGAATCCGCCGAGGTGAAACCATAATGGGCTGCTGCAATAGCAAGGTCACCGATTGTAACGTTGTTGTCTCCATTGACATCTCCCGGCGCTTGGGTAATGACCGCAGCTACAAAAATCTGTACTGCGTTACTTAATTGGCTCAGCGCCTGATCAATCTGTTCCTGCGTCGCAGTACTATCTAGAAACACGCTATCGGCACTTTGAATGGCTGCAGAAAGCGCCGTCTTCGCACCTGCCGGATATTGTCCCGGTCTTGTTCCTTCAACAGCTACGTCGTATAGTGCTTGAGCTTGCTTAATAGCAGCACGCAAGGCGTCTTTGGTAACGTCTACTGTAATATTAAACTGATATGGAGCCGGATTCGTTATTGTGGATTCTGTTCCACTTCCGTTCGCCACAATCATACTAGTCACACGTACTGTACTAGTCTCCGTTTTATTAACCTGCTTGGCTTTAAATTGCAGCTTCAACAAATTCGAAAGATTATCCGCTTCCTGACCAGGCTGCAAATCTGCAATAAGCAACCGTATTTTCCCTGGCGATAGGGCCTTACCCACAATGGTTAGACCTTCCTTAAGGGGCTCGGCCGCAACAAATTCAACACGCTCAGGATCATACTCGAATGTTATATCTTGGGCATACACATTCGTCATTATTGTGTTCGTTCCTAGTGTTACATCAAAGATTTGATTGGAACCAACGCTTCCTGTCCCCGTTAATATAGCCGGACTTTCTGGTGTATCCTCACCTTTTACAATATGAACGGTGTACTGCTTCGCTGTCGTGTGATCCTCCGCTTTCGCTGTCAGCACCAGTTCGGTGGTATCTCCCGTTAATGTGATTGTACGCTCCAATTTATCATTGATCAGAATATTACCGACATACACAATCCCATATTCGTCAGTAGGATTCGCTTTCATCGTAACAGATTGTGCCGAACGAGGTACGGTCAGCGTGTATTCCGTCAGGTTAGGATCAAATGACTTGGATAACGTTCCTTTATCAAACGATAAACTCATTAAGTTCGGATTGGATTTGAAATCCGTAATCACACGGAAGATATCAAACAATCCTCCCACGAATCCTCCTGTGCTAGCAAATTTAACTGTTACATAATGTATCATTCTTTGCACGGAATTTCCATTTCCATCGGTTTCAGTTACGATCTTGGTTCTACTGTTATCCACCATTTCCTGCTTAATTTTACGGATCTGGTTATAGAAATCTCCTGGATTTCTGTTTTCAATCGTTTCGCTCACAAATTTGTTATCATCGACGTAAATATCAAATTTGCGTCCAACGTCACCACTATAATAGGTTGTAGACAGATAATTAGCCACGCTTGGGGTTACTTCCATATCATAGCTAAACCATCCATTAGCCCGAGCATCCCGGTACGGCTTGCCATTGTAGGTGCCGACAGTAGAATTGGATGTAAGACGGTTTGCGGCCAGTTCATATTGATCGTTCGCTACAATAACGAAACTAACGCTTGAAGATTCTGTCCTCCCTGCTTCCTTCTCTCTAAGGATGGCTTGTTGGAAAAATTCTGAATCTGCGGAGACAAGATTGAAATAGATGCCGTACCGGTCCAAATATCTTGTGAAATGCGGGGTAAACGTTAAGAGCCCCCCATCAACATCTGTACCTCGTAACGTAAATTCAAGCTTTCCAGGTGTTTTTACAAGATTTTGCATGATATTCGTCTTCCAAGCCTCTATATCTCCATTTGTTACCGTAATGAAGTCTCTTGCAGATGTATCCCTATTCGGTTTCAATACATTAACACCATGCGGACTTGTGGTCATGTTATTTGTCCCTAATCCTGCGCTAAGCACAACGGGACCATACTTAAGGGCAATGGTATCCGGACCATCAGGCAGATTGTACAATACAACCTCCATCGGGAAATCCAGTGTAATTGTCGTGCCGTCTGTCCAGTTTTGTGAAAGCGCGATATAACCATTGTCTACCGTGTAATTTTGAACTGTCATTCCGTTTATCTTTACTTGTGGGTTTGTTTTCGCCCAATCCGGTATTCTGAATTTAAGTACGGTGTCTGTTGGTCCTGTTGTGTTAAGTGTAAAAGTAACCTTTCCGGAAGAAGCGTCTCCTCTCCCCGTATTTGGAAGCTCAGAAAGTTGAGTGATTTTCAAATTTTTATCAGGCATCGTCAGGATCGAAGATAGATACATATTGACATAAATACTATTTTCTCCAGTAAAGTAAACACTATCATTTAGCTTCGCGAAGTTCTCCATACCCGTTCCTGTACAGCACCAGAAATGGAAAAACTCGCTGCTGAATACTTTAAAATATCCTGTGTCCATTGGCTGGAAATAAGTCGTCATTCCTGTTTCGGGATTTTGGGAAGATATAATCGAGTTCGTGTATGTATTTTCATAAAAGTCTGCGTACTTTTTATCTTTTGTAATCTTATAAAGTTCTTTGCTCAGCTTTAACATGTTATAGACGTTACAGGTCTCATCGTTCACATTCGTACGCTCGGCGTCTAGAGAATCGGCAGGACCAAAATGCTCGTTATCACTATTGCCTCCTGTAATATAGGAATGATGCTGCACAACCATATCCCAGAAATTTTCTGCTACCTGTAGATAATATTTTTCACTCTCCGCTTGATCAAGAACTGTATATCTCTTCAAGGCTCCAATGACCTTCGGAATCGTCGTATTTGCATGTTTGCCATTTAAGACGTCCACGTTATTGTAGAAGGAATCAAACAAGTTCTTTTCATCAAATTTCTCAGCCGCCAATTTTATGTGCTCGTTCCCGGAAAGCTTATACAGATCATATAGGGCATCATTCATTCCACCATATTCAACACTAAGGACTTTTGCTTTCATCGCAGCATCCCATTTGGAAGTGCGGTTGTAAATATATTCACCAAACTTTTCCGCCACTTGGATCGCTTTCTCATTGTTGCCGAACTCAGCAGCACTGACTAAACCAGCCAAAACCTTGTGAATGGTATACCATGGTACCCAAACCGCCTGCCCGTTTTCTACTCTGTCGAGAAATGAGGTTGGGAACGCAGATACATATCCATTGCCATTTGCATCTTGACAAGCTGCCAGTTCATCAATGATATAATCAAGCCGTTCTTTCAAACGGGCTTTCGTCTCGCCTTTCGCATTCACATACGCCATTGAGATAGCCGATAGGTAGTGCCCTAGCGTATGCCCCCGAATTTCTGTGTTTTCCCACCCGTCGTAGACCGGAGCTTTAGCCGTAAAACCGCTGGTCGTGCGAAATGCGCTAAGAAGACGATCAGGTTCCAATGACAACAAGTAATTTACATCTTTGTCAAATGCATTCGTATAGTAGTTATCTGTTAATACCACGTTGGACATAGGCACATCCTCCAAGAAGTCCGTGTCATTTTTCGCGGGTACCGTGATTATGAATTCTTTGGAAACTTGTTTCCCGCCAAACGTTACAATTGCTGTTAATGTTACAGTGGCATCCGACTCTCCAGCAGTCGGCCTGTTTACGCTTCCCAATAAATCAATTACATTCTCATTATTTGATGTCCATGAGATTGTCGATTCCGACTTGCCTCTCAAAGGAAGGGATAGATCCCCACTGGCTTGCTTAGGGAGCGAAATCGATTCCGCATCGCTTCTAGCAACCATCTCATAATCGAAAGTGGTTCCGGATTGTTGCTCATACAACGCGAGAATATCTTCATATCGGGCTGCGGTGCTGAAAATTTCATAATCATCGAGAGCAAATTTGGCGTAAGCTCCATTATAATTCGGACCGTTATAACCAATTGATTTTTGGGTTGTTTCGTCGGGAGTAATAAGTCCATCAGCACCATTAGAGCCATAGTTATAATCAACACTTGTGCTTTGCTTAATTCCGTTACGATACATATTTACCGTCTTCGTCTTACTGTCATAGGTGATGGCAACATGTGTCCAAACTCCGACAGGGAAAAAATCTGTTCTATTGCCGCTTACACTTACTTTGTAAGGCTGCATATTGGTATCGGATGATCCCAATGATATGGCCAGCGGCTTGCCCTCATTCTCCGACGATACATACCATCCGTCGCTGTACCATGCGGTTTTGTTCCACATCATCATCTGCTCGCCGGTCATAGTAGCATTAGGCTTGATCCAAAAAGATAGTGTAAGATCCGATGGCTGAAGCGTACCACTTTTCCCAAGATCAATGTAAGTGCTTCCATCCAACTTTAAAGCCTTACCTCCATGGACGCCTTCAATGTAAGAATAATTACTACCTTTCATTGCCCCATTGTTCCCCTTTAATGAACTATCCTTAAGATTGTTTTCAAATTCCAGGGAGAGAACCTTTGATGCATTCAAAACTGCTAAAGGATCATATTCGGCTGCGAGCACAGCATGCCCTGAAAGTAAATCCCCTGAAAGCATTGCCGCAGATAACGCTATTATGGATATTTTACGACGATTACTCTTGTATTTATTTTTCATGGATTATATTCCTCCTTAAAATTATTCGAGGATCTTGGCTGCAATGTATGCAATGTCAATAATATCGATCCTATTATCTCCATTCATATCTGCCATACTGGCAGTCGCCCAATCTTCACTCGTTGAATTCTTACCGTAATGGTAAGCAACAATTGCAAGGTCACCTACATCGAGTCTTCCATTTTTGTTTAGATCTGCTGATACGCCCTTAATGACCGCCGCTTTGAAAGTAGCTTCAGCATTCCCTAACACTTCTACCGCAGTATCCACTTGAATCTGAGTGGCACTTACGTTATTTTTTACCGCTAGTGCTGTGCTGATC
>NZ_JBFTQB010000384.1:0-5604 GCF_056398785.1 Paenibacillus sp. 01T422
ATACTAAGTATAATAATATGGGGAAATATACCATGTCCACTACGATTTCGCGACATGCCTGTACAAAATTTGTCTACTCAGACGAAAGGACACACCTCTAGGGAAATTAGAAAAACAAAAAAAACATGGAATTCCACGGCTTTCTCTGTTAACTAGCGTTACTTGTTAGTCTTTCACAATCAATCTATACTCGACAATTCTTTGTTCGGTGACATTTTCTCCATATAACTGCGAGATCAACAGATCCACCGCTTCTTCGCCCATTCGTTTCTCATCTTGTTGAATGTGGGTAAATATTGGCTTTCCCAAAAAATCGTTCAATGAGTCGAAGCAGACGATATCGTAGGTTTCCAACTTCTTTCCTTGGGCGTCAATGACTTGAGCCAACATGGTGGCGACCAGATATTCCGAAGCAACAAATGCCTTTACATTGGTGTTTTGTCCTAAAAAGCTTTTGAGCGTCTCTGTATCCCCTGCCCATGAACCTGAACGCGTGCCTGTAATATTCGTTAAACAATAGTCCTGATTTAATTTCAACCCTTCCCGGGTAAAAGCCAAAGTATATCCCAGAAGTCTGTCTTCCAGCGCTGACGTATTTTCAATCGGTGGCGACAAATAGGCGATGTTTTGATGGCCTTTTCCGATCAGATGAAGCGTAAGATCTTGCGCAGCTTTTCTGTTATCCGTGTAAACGGAACTAACCGGAATTCCTTTCAAATACCTGTCGACCAATACCACAGGAAACTTGCCTAAGACAAGACGAATGAGTTCTGCATTATAATGCGCGCCATGAACCGGAGTCACGATTAACCCCTTGACACCTAGGCTGACAAAAAGTTGGATCGCATGCTCTTCTTCTTCTGTGCTACCGCCAGTCCTCTTGATAATTAGATCACACCCGTGCAGTGCGCTCTGCTTTTCCATAGCTTGAAGGAGCTTCAAGCCATATTCATCCGAAAAACTTGGAATAATTAATCCGATGAGCGGTCTTTCTTGAGCACGGATCCCCGTAATCGTTTTTTCCTCCAATTGGCGCATTTGTTCCAAACTTGAAATATGACCATTCGCCACAAACGACCCTTTTCCCTGGATACGTTTGATAACACCCGCTTCTGCCAACTTTTCAAGCGCCTTTTTGGAAGTGATGCGGCTAACACCAAATTGTTCGGCCAATTCTTTTTCGGATGATACACGATCTCCGGTCTTTAATTTGCCCTGTAGAATCTCTTGAACAATATGCATATACAACTGTTCGTATAAATGCGTTTCCATCTTATTCTCCCTAGTGCTTTATCTTGATATACTTAATATATCATGTCATGGATAGATATCAATTCTAATCTATTAATCAACAAAATGTATCAATTAGATTTAAGATGGTTTGATTGAACAAATTGTTACCGGATAAAGTTCTTGTTATTTGGAACAAAAAAGCCGCGAATATCGCGGCACTAAATGAGATAATATTTCTTGTTACCTGACACGACACTCGAATAGAGTTTAATGAAAATCTTTGCTCCCAGTCTTACAATGAAACGAGCTCTCGAGAAAGCTGATTTATGCGCTCACAACCGTTCGCTGTAACCAACACCATATCCTCGATCATAATCGCACCAATGCCATAACCGTAATAAGGCGTCTCAAGGCAAATAACCATACCAGGCTGAAACAATGTCGGTTCTAACGGACCTAAGAAAGGCGGCTCCTCCGCTGCGAGGCTTAAACCTGCGCTATGCCCAAGGTGCCCACGGTTGTAATTGGGAAGCCCCGAGCGCCGGATCACCCCCATCGCATCCTCGAAAGCTGCCTGCAACGTGATACCTGGTGCCACGATTTCCAGAAGACGGTCATGGCCAGCCTTCAACGCTTTGTAGATCCGAGTTATCGTATCAGAGGGATTGCCGAGAACGAAAGTCCGTGCAATGTCGGACCCGTAGCCGTTCACATCCACTCCAACATCAAATTTGATTACATCTCCTGCTTGCGCGGGGCTGGTATCAAAACGGTGCGCAGGTGCGAATGAAGCGCCCACGGAGATCATATGGAATCGTGCGGCTAGTCCCTTCACGTCTTTCATCAAAGACAGCCGAAACGCATGCACGAGTTCCTGAGCTGAGCTGCCTTGCCGAATGCTTTGGACCGCATCAGTTATACCCGCTTCCGCATACGCACACGCTGCACGAAGTTGCTCGATCTCCCACGTTGTTTTGATCATACGCAGCAGCGTGAACAGTCCCTTGGCTTCCACTAGCTCCGCTTCTGGTGCCGCTTGACGCAGCGTTACCACCGATGAATGACGCATGTCGTTCAGTTCGACAGCAATTCTGCCAGCCTCACAGCCATGTTCAGCTAACGTCCTTTGAAGCAGACCGAACATTTCCTGGGCCTGATGACCTGTTGGTCGTTTGCCTTCGTATTTGCCCCCCCTCAAACCGAGCGGATCATCAACATCTACCCAGGTTGGATAGGTTCGCAGTTCACTGTTCGGCAAATCGCTGGATACGTCAGCCGCTTCAAAGTCATTCATGATAATAATTGTCTTGGAATTAGGGTCGCGGAATAGGATGGCCAAGGCTACTTCGCTCATCCGTAGTGTATACATAAACGTACTTTCATGGCCGCTAAGGTAATAGAAATTTTCATAAGACGAAGCAACAAGCGCATCCAAGTTCATATCGTCCATCAATGCTCGTGCTCTTGCCGCAATTGTGTTTAAATGATGCGCATCAGGATGTGACACGGGTATTTTTCACCTCTTCTACGACTACATATCCCCTAATTGTCTTAGAAATCTACGAGCGCGTTCTGTCTGAGGCTGATTGAAGAATTGATTCGGGGTACTTTCCTCTTGGATAACGCCATCGCTCATAAAAATAACCCGATTAGCAACTTCGCGCGCAAACTTCATTTCGTGAGTGACAACGATCATCGTCATCCCTTCCACAGCAAGATCCTTCATAACCTGCAGCACTTCGCCGGTAAGTTCAGGGTCCAGCGCCGATGTCGGCTCATCGAAGAGCATTACTTTCGGCTGCATGGCTAACGAGCGCGCAATCGCTACTCGCTGCTGCTGACCACCAGATAGACGTGAAGGATATTCGTGCTTTTTCTCCAGCAGACCAACTTTCGCGAGTAATCTGTCTGCAAGCTCTGCCGCTTGCTTAGCGCTCATATTTTTAACCAGCATAGGTGCCGCCGTAATATTTTGCAGCACCGTCATATGGGAAAATAAATGGAATGATTGAAAGACCATCCCACTCATTAAGCGAATTCGTTTCATGGCTTCCCGCTTCTCAGATCTGTCCATAACGGCATCCCATGTCACGTCATCCATTCGAATTTTCCCGGAATCCGCCTCTTCCAGCCCATTGAGACAACGGAGCAGCGTACTTTTCCCCGAACCACTTGGTCCAAGCAGTACAACGATTTCTTTGGACTTCATTTGAAAGTCAATCCGTTGAAGAACTTGCAAGTCGTTAAAGCTCTTCGAGAGTTGATTCACTTCAATCATACGGCTCACACCTTTAATACGCCTTAGATAATTTCTTTTCAACCCTAGTCAGCAGATTCGAAAATAACAAGCTCATAAGCCAATACATGACGGCAATGGCGATATAAAATGGCATAGCGATATAATACTGGGCAATCAAAAGCTGGGCTGTACGCAGCAACTCCGTCACGGTAACAATGGAAACGAGCGATGTTTCCTTGAGCATCCCGATAAACGTGTTGCCCATAGGAGGTATCGCTACCCGAGCAGCTTGCGGCAGTACAACCTTATAGATCGTTTGCCAAGGACTAAAACCCAGTGACATCGCAGCCTCCGTCTGCCCCTTGCTGACAGATAGAATGGCACCTCGGAACGTCTCCGATAGAAAGGCGCCAATATTGAGGCTCAGCGAAAGAAATGCCGCTGTAAGTGGACCCAAACGAATGCCGTAATCCGGCAAGCCGTAGTAGATGATGAAAATTTGGACGAGAATTGGCGTTCCCCGAAAAACAGAAACATAAAACATCGCGATATTCCTTACAACAATGTTCCCTTTTAGACGAGCAAACGCCACAATCAAAGCAAGAATGAAGCCGAAAAACATCGACACCATGGTGATCAACAGCGTATAGTACGCACCCTTCAACAGAAAGTCGAGATTTTGCAAAACAAGCTCCATGCATGCATCCTCCTACGCGCTGATGCTTAGATGTTAGGATCGACTTTGAACCATTTTTGGAATATTTGTTTAAACGTGCCGTCTGATTTCATTTCAGCTAACGCATTATTCAACTCACTTAAGAGTTCAGCGTTGTTTTTACGAATCGCGATACCGGCAAAGTCATCTTTTACAGAAGCACCTACGGTTTTGATCTGAAAATGATTCTTTTCAACCAATGGTTGAATGGCGAAAACATTGTTAATCGTGGCATCGATTCGACCCGCATTCAAATCCGTAAGTGACGTAATCACATCGTTATAGGTCACGATATTGAAGGTACCGACTTTCGGCAGCACTTCGTTGCGCAAATAGGTCTCATCATTTGTCCCAAGTCCAACCCCAATTTTCTTCCCTTTAAAATCTTCAATTCCCTTCACAGAGGTATTATCGCTTTTTACAATAACGCTTACGCTGTTTTTTATGTAAGGTGTAGAGAAATCCATCGTTTTTTTGCGATCGTCAGTTATGGTTACTTGGGAGACGAGCGCGTCATATTTGCTTGTTTGCAGCCCTTCTATTAAGCCTGAGAACTCACCTGTTATGAAGTCTGCCTGGACACCTAACCGCTTGGCAACTTCCTTCGCGACATCGGCATCGAATCCGTCCACTTCATGTTTATCATTGAGGAAGTTGTAGGGTGCGTACGTGCCCATCAAGCCAATTTTGATTTTGCCTGATTTCTTAATCGATGCCAACAAGTCCTCTGAGGCCGTAGCATTAGTGCTCTTAGGTGTTGCTGAAGCGGTTCCTTGCGTGCCTTCCCCTGATTTACTGGTACAACCAACAAGCACCGCAGCTATAACACAAATGAACGAGATCCCATGGATTATTTTCTTGATTGTTACTGACATGTTCTGTCCTCCTAGAGAAAGTAAGTTAGTCCTATACAGTTCGCTCTCCCTCATTCCACATTGATAGTCTTGTGAAGTAGCACTAATTATCTATACCTAAGGTTTCCCAATATACCCAAATAATACGCTCATAAATTTTCTGCATTCTTCTCCCCACAGTCTGTAACGGCAAGTATAAAGGCCATCCTTTTGGGATGGCCTTGTTCTTTAAACACGATTTATGCATTATTCAGCGTTTGCCCTGCTTAAACTAATTTTTGTATAAGAAAATAAAATACTCCTGAAAAAACTAAAAGAAAGAAAATAATCGTTAATGGGAGAAGTCCATCCATTTTTAGTTGATAATTTTCTCTATGCGAATTATTCATACTTATCCTCTCCTCGTAGCATTTATTCAGCTGTGCGAATTACGGAAAACTTCGACATTCGAAATTATAATAAAATTGCTTAACTTCCATATTCCCATTGCAAACCATTAGGAAATACCATCTTCTTTACGGATCAGAAAAGCACCGCCTATAGCAACAAGCAAAGGGCTTGCT
>NZ_JBFTQB010000385.1:0-9305 GCF_056398785.1 Paenibacillus sp. 01T422
GCTCAGGCGTCAATAAAACAACGCTTAAGGAGTTAGTCTCGACGGCAAATGCATTCAAAGAAAGTAATTACAAACACGAGAACTGGAATGATTATGCACAGGCTCTGAGCGCGGCTAATGCTGTCATGGCTAATGCTGGAGCCACTCAGAACACGGTTTATGCAGCGAGGAACGCTCTGCAGCAGGCTATGGATCATCTCTCCCGTGCCGTACCTCCGGTTGCGGGCTATAAAGGACTTTATTACACCGACTTTGAGGACGATACCTTGTGGGGATTTGACAGAACGGAACCGGGGCATATCTTCGCACAGGTCGATAATGTTGATATAGCCGGGAACACCAGCAAAAAGTTTCAGCTTTATGCGAATAACGTGATTAACCTTGCCATGCGGAAGGCATTACCTAAACCTGTCGATAACGATAAAATGATGGTCGTCTTTGACTGGTACCCCGCTCCGCCAAGAAACAATAGTACGGCCAAAAGTGCCGAACTGCGTATATTGGACGGCAACGGCGACATAATGGTCGCTCTTACAAACAGACACAACACGAATCTGGGTGCGTACACGCAACTCACTCGTCCAAAAAATAATTACACCAGTGTTAAAAATACTACATTCAGCGATAAACTCGCTTGGTATACGGTAACCGTAGTTGTGGATAAGACAGCTAAGAAGATCACCGTCACTTACAAGAATAAAGCTACAAATGCTGAACAATCCTTGGATTTTGTTTACGATCCCGCAAAGAATGACGGCACGATCGCTTTCCTTGACGTAGTCATTCTGAGTGAGGATACGACAGGTCAGGTTATGACGACTTACTTGGATTCCATCGCTGTTTATGAAGCAGGGGTTGAAACGGCAGCAGCATCTTTAACGGGGCCGGCATCTGTTGTATCAGGTACGCCATTTGATTTAAGCTTCAATATCAGAGATGTGACCGATAGCGTATATCAAGAAGTATATGCGCAAGATCTGACGATACAGTTCGATCCAGATGTACTGACGTTCGTAAAGGCAAATGCATTGATGGAAGGTTTAGAAGTTATTGAGTCGAAAGAGCTATCCCCGGGGAATATCAGATTCCTGACAGCTGCGCTTGTTAAAGACCAAGTGACTCCGGCTAATGGCAATTTCATTAGTTTTTCATTTGTTGCCAAGCCTAACGCTGATCCAGTTAAAGCTGCAGTAGCAGTTGGGAATGTGATCATTGCCAACGGTATGGGTCAGGAATTACTAATACCGGGATCCTCCTTCACATTCAACGTGCAGAATCAACCTATCGATACGGCTGCTCTTCAGACATTAATTAGCTTAGCGCAATCCAAAGTTAATGCCGCAGTAGAAGGCAAGGCCGATGGTCAATATGTAGTCGGATCGAAGGCATTACTGCAGGCGGTGATCAATCAAGCCCAATCTGTTGTCGATCAACACTTGGCAACTCAACAGCAGATCGATCAAGCTGTAACCAACTTAACATCGGCCATTACCGCCTTCGAATTATCCAGAATTTCCACAGATGTTAACGGTGACGTCAAAGTAACCATCGGAGATTTGGCGATTGTGGCAGCGGGGTATGGCAAGAAGTCGACCGACAGTGACTGGAATCAATTTAAAGCCGGTGACGTGAATAAAGACGGTGTTATAGACATCGATGATTTAACAGCAGTTGCGATGAAGATATTAGAGTAATAATTAATAGAATGGGGTTTAAGGTTTAGTTAATCTTTTCAAAAACGAAGCAAATTAATGACAAACAGGCTGCCGGGATAATCGGCAGCCTGTTGTATTATCTTGATTTCAGAGTAATCTATCCAGGGAGAGCACTAATGCGTACTTTGTTTTTGGATAAACGTCCGTATTGCTCATTAGTTACAAGCCAGTGTGTTTGCTTAGCGATCTGTTTCTTACGCGCAATTGCTACCTTTCGTTGATGGCGAACGAATGCTTGGTTTCGATTTTTTCGTGTCGGTTTCAAATTATCACGTCCCCTTGGTTAGAGGCTCAGCCTGCAAAAGACACCAAGGACAAGATAAATAGAACTTTTACAGGCTGAGCGTGATAACTATCAGCTTTAGTTGCATAGTGATCGATCCTTTTCGATAAAGTTTTTGGTTTGATATTTATTTTACCTCATTGCCGAAGCCACCTCAATCGGGGAAAGGCGGTCTTTTTGAGCGAGCAGTTTAGTTCCAAAATGTGTTAATATACGAGAGAAGTATTTATATTTTAGGGGGATACGTTGAAATGAGTAAAAAAGGAGATTTTATTGAATTTATAGTTAAATCGAATGCTCTTATATTCGGCGACTTTGTAGCTAAGAGCGGTAGAAAGACACCATACATGATTAATACAGGGAATTTTCAAACTGCGAAGCAAATTACTATTTTAGGCGAATACTACGCTGATTGTTTACACTCAAACTTGGATAAATCGGTAAATGTTCTCTTCGGTCCTGCCTACAAGGGCATCCCGTTGGCGGTAGCTGCTTCTGCTGCTTTATACAATAAATATAATAGAGACATCTCGATAACATTTAATAGAAAAGAGAAAAAAGATCATGGTGAAGGAGGACAAATCATAGGGTATATACCTCAAAATAACGATCGTATTGCAATCATTGAAGATGTGATAACTGCGGGTACAGCAGTAAGAGAAAGTATAAATTTATTGAACAACACTGCAGATGTAAAGATTACAAATTTAATCGTTTCAGTCGACCGATTAGAGAGAGGATTGAGTAATAAGACGACGATTCAGGAACTAAATGATGATTATGGTATTCAAACCAATGCCATCGTAACCATAGAAGATATAGTAAATTATCTACATAATCGTGAGATAGACGGAAAGATTGTAATTGATGGGATCATGAAAAATACAATAGAAGATCATCTCAACCTTTATGGAGTCAGATAACGATGTTGTAAGATGAAACAAACATAGATGCATAATTGTTGTGCCGCAAAAGACGCTTCGGGACATTTGCCCTCGGTCCACCCAAGGCATTTCGGGATGATTTGTAAAGAACGGCGAGCGTGAGCTTGTTTTGACAAGTGTAGAAACATTTTTTATTTATTCTGAACGTATATTGCGCTGCGACTTTAGATTAAAAAAACTGACTCATTGCTCGGCGGGTGCTTTAGAACCGGGAAAAGCCTAGACGAACCAAAAATCTAAGCTAAACTTGGAATAGTTTTAGCCATCCCCAATTGGTGGTTTAGAAGGAATAGTAACTATTTGTTTTACCTCGTTCTCCGAAATGACCGCAAAAGCGGTCTTTTTTATATGTTTTTAGAACAATGAGCGCTCGGGATTCGCGCGCGCTATAATATGACACACTGTTGTCTAGTTATAAGGGTTATATTAACTGTGTGATGCGGAGAAAATGCAGTCGATCATTGAAATGGAGGAGAAACATAGTGGAAAACATTCAATCTAAAGTCGTTATTATCACTGGAGCATCGAGCGGCATCGGGCAAGCAACTGCGCTTTCGCTGGCTAAATACGGAGCAAAAGTTGTTCTGGCAGCGAGAAGGGAAGATCGGTTAAAAGCGATTGCCGAGCAAATTCAACAGAGTGGTGGTAGCGCGATATACATGAAAACTGATGTCGCATCGGCAGGGGACATGCGGAAGCTTGCCGATTATGCAGTGCAGGAATACGGACAAATCGATGCTCTCATTAACAATGCTGGAATCATGCCCCTTTCGTTTCTTCACGAATTGAAGGTAGAGKAATGGGATAAGATGATTGACGTTAATATTAAGGGTGTTCTGTACGGAATTGCTGCAGTGCTGCCTAAGATGAGATCACAGAAGTCAGGACATATCATTACCGTTTCGTCGGTCTCGGGTTATAGGGTGGATCCTACGGCTGCTGTATACAGCGGCACCAAGTTTGCCGTAAGAGCTATCTCTGATGGGGTTCGTCAGGAAGAAGGTCCAACATCCAATATTCGTACGACGATCGTTTCTCCGGGAGTTACGTCTATGGGTTTGACTGAGTCTATCAGCAATAATGAAATTAAGAGCTGGGTTGATCAAATGAGCCACTTCGCCATTTCGCCGGACAGCATTGCCAGAGCGATCGCATTTGCGATTAACGAACCCGCCGATACGAGTATCAATGAGATGATTGTTCGACCAACTGTTCAGGCTTCCTAATAGAAGGCATAGCACTTTGAGACATGGTGAAAGGACAGTTGGTATATTTGCCTAATCATCGACACAGTGGAAAGGTGAAGTGCAATGGCGGTTGGCAGGCTTTTTGAAATCCTATATATGCTCTTGAAAAAGAAAACAATAACGGCTGGTGAATTGGCCGAGCATTTCGAGGTATCCACACGAACGATCTACCGGGATATCGATGCGTTGAGTGGCGCCGGCATTCCCGTTTACGCAAGCAAAGGCAAGGGTGGAGGCATTTCGCTGCTAGAAGGCTATTCCTTTCATGCTTCTATGTTGACTGATAGAGAACAAGAAGATGTGCTGGCTGCGCTGCAGAGTTTGGCTGCTGCGGATTATCCGGACATTCATGCGGTGCTGCATAAAATGGGAATGTTGTTCAAAAAAGATGGAAGCCAGTGGCTTGAAGTCGACTTTTCACCATGGGGAAGCGAAGACCAGCGGCGTCAACTTTTTGCACTTCTACGCCAAGCGATTGCCGATTGTCAAATAATTCAATTCCGGTACTATAATAGCGTGGGCCAAGAGAGCCTCCGCAAGGCAGAACCGGTTCAACTTCTGTTCAAGAGCAAATCATGGTACTTGGCAGCCTATTGTTTGACGAGCGACAGCCAACGTGTTTTTAAAATTAGCCGAATGAAAGATGTCATCATCCTGGATAGCCACTTTGAATCGAGACCTGAGATAGCAGCAATCGAATTGGCAGAAGAACATGCCGTTCGCGAATCGGTGCGAGTAACGATAAAGTTATCGACAAAAGGAGCTTACAGGGTCTATGACGAATTTGACGCCACCGCAATTACTTTGAATGATGACGGGTCTTTCACCGTATCAAGCGATCTTCCAGAGGGAGCTTGGCTTAACGGCTACTTGCTCTCCTTCGGCGATATGCTAGAAGAGGTAGAACCTGAGCGTGTGAGAATTAATTTGATGATACAGCTGGATACGATGAGATGTAGGTTAGGTACAACTCATCAGGGCAAAGACAATTACCCTACTTGTGCTGATAATAAGGAGGAATAGCGATATGGCTCATGAGATCTTGTGGGCAAGAAGGAGATTGTAGACTACTTTACAACTTATTTCGTTGGAACGAACACTCATACGGATATTATTGAATACAACACTAACATGTTGCTGACTGTGTTAGAATAAATAAAATGAACCTGGATAATGAATCAGGGGGAAAAGCAAATGAACAAAACCGATCGGCAACTCGCCATAATGCTTGAACTTCAACGGAGCAAGGTATTGAGAGCGGAAGATTTGGCGTCTCTATTTGAGACGAGCGTACGGACAATCTATCGAGATATTCAAGCCTTGAGCGAAATGGGGATTCCGATATTGGGAGCCCCCGGACAGGGTTATTCTCTGATGGAGGGGTATTTTCYTCCACCAGTTGGGTTTTCAGCAGGAGAGGCGGTAACCCTGCTCATGGGTACAGATTTTATTGAGCAGCGGTTGGATGGTGATTATGAAAATATAGCTAAGGCAGCTCGACGCAAAATTGAAGCTATTCTACCCGAAGCAGTGCGCGGTGAGTCGATGCGCGTTAGGGAAACCATGCGGCTTCTTCACACTAGCGAACCGGTAACTGGCTTGAGGGAAAAAGACCATCTCGGGCAGGCGCGGCGCGCGATTTTGGAACGGCGAAAACTAAGGTTTTCGTACCAGAAAAAAATGCCGGAAGCTGACAGCAATCGGATGAGTATGCGTGAGGTTGCTCCGTACGGACTGGCGCTCGTTCAGGGTAATTGGATTTTGATTGGGTACTGCGATCTCCGGCAGGATATCCGTCATTTCCGCTTGTCGCGAATGACAGAGCTAGCGGTTTTAGATAAATACTTTGCAATTCCGCATGGCTTTAACTTGAGCACTTACCGTCCGCCGGACGACCGTAACGAACGCGTGCTGGTTCGGGCTAATCCAGAAATGGTCGACAAAATCGTCGAAACCGCTAACTTTTATATGGAAGGTGCCGAGGAGCGGGCTGACGGTGTTTGGATCCACTTTCGCGTTCGAACGCCGGAGGAACTGCTGTACCTAATCCTTAGCTGGGGAGGAGACGTCGAAGTTCTGGAACCGGAGTCTTTACGCCGCCGGATTCGGGAAGAGGCTGAAAAAATTTTAAAACGCTACTGACACGCTGTTGTCAGGAGCGTTTTTTTATACTGGGGTTATACCCAAGATGAATGAGGAGTGTTGTAAATATGAGAAGTACAGCGGAAGCATTGAAAGAGTTTGAAGAGACGGTTGGACGGTATTTAGTTGATCTTGAAAATCTCGATATGGAGCAATTACATGCAAAGCCTAACGAGGAGGAATGGTCGATTGGGCAAATGTATATGCATTTAATTCAGTCGGCTCATCTCATGCATCTGCGTAATGTTGACCAATGTTTAGGCGGCAGCGAGGCTGTGATTGGGATCACGGGGGAAAAAACGGAGAATGGCAGGACCGCGTTTGAGCTCGGGAGCTTTCCGTCCATTCGGATCAAAGTCCCGGCTTCGCCGCAGTACACACCGCAACAGCCAGAGAGTAAGGAGCAGCTGATGGAAGGACTTCGTGGCGTAGTGGAACGGATGAAACGTACTGAAATTACTTTGAGTCAAGCGTCCGTAGAGAATAGAATCCTTCATCCAGGTTTCGGCGCGTTAAACGCTACAGAGTGGTTTTTGCTGGTAGAAATGCATTACAGGCATCATCTTTTGCAGTTGGAGCGTTTGCAAAATTTCATAAAAAAAACAATATAAGATAAGAAAAGGACGGAGCGATGCCGAATGTAGTAATTCAGCAATTGGCTCATCCACTACTCTCCACAGAAGGACATATCGAAGGGAAAGCAATCTAAGATGGGTTAGTGTAAAAATGGTCAAAGGGTTATAATGAATCATGCCTGTTATTAAGCTAGCACTACGAAAAAGGATGCCCGATCATGCCGATTAATTCATTTGATAACTATCCAATGAGCTGGAAACCAACAATTGAAAGAACCCAGAAACCGATTTATAAAGCACTCGCGCGACAATTACAGCTGGATATTCTAACCGGCGTCCTAGTACCTGGTACAAAACTTCCCTCACAGCGGGAATTAGCCGATTTTTTAGATCTCGGCTATGGACGTGCAGGCGAAAAACTCTGGCAAAAGGATGCCGCGATGAAGCTCATCCGTAGGAGTGGACTCGAAACAACAGTTGATCGTATTGTATTGACGAATGGGGGCCAAAATGCGATTGCAGCTACGCTTGCGAGTTTGTGCAAACCTGGAGACCGAATTGGCGCCGATTCTCATACGTACCCGGGTCTAAAAACAGCCGCAGCTATGCTCAGTATCCAGATTATACCGATCAAGTCCGAGAACGATGTGATGAGCCCAACTGCTTTCGAGTATTCATGTAAGAATGACAATATTAAAGGCATCTACTTAATTCCGGATTATCACAATCCAACAGCAAGTACGATGTCTGTTGAGAATCGCAAACGGATTGCAGCAGTAGCTCGAACATATGATCAGTTTATTATCGAAGATGCGGCATACAGTCTCATGTGCGAACAACCGCTCCCGGCCATTGCCTCATTCGCGCCGGATCAAGCGATCTACATTGCGAGTTTGTCAAAATCGATCGCACCGGGGCTACGACTCGCGTACGCAGTAGTTCCGAGTGCATACAAGGAGCCTATTACAAGGGCACTTTATAATCTGAACGTATCCGTATCGCCTTTATTCGCCGAACTTGCAGCGCGCACAATTGTATCAAATCAATTTGAGAGCATTATAGATGCACATCGTAAACAAGCCATTAGTAGAAACCAAATTGTAAACCAGTATCTGGCAGACTATACCTGTCTAGGTGTTGATACTGGCATCTTCCGCTGGCTGCTGCTACCGGGTAACATCACTGGTGCGGAATTCGAGAAGTTGGCTGCAGAGCAGGGAGTGCAAGTGTATGCAGCGGATCGTTTTGTCGTTGGGAATAGTTCCCCGGAACGGGCTATCCGAATTGCCGTCTGTGCGCCGGAAACAATGGAAGAGCTGGAGGAAGGATTATCTATCTTACAAAAATTACTCTGTGAGCTGAATTCATCATAATATTGTTTGCCATACAATTCTTGTATTGTATGGTTTTTTTGTGCGTGATATGATGGGACCAATCTTGTATGAGGGTAACAAGCAGCCCTTTTTGTAGAAAAGAGGAATAGATATGAACTATCCGGTGATTATAGTTGGCGCAGGTCTAAGTGGCCTTCATGCCGCTTCTTTGCTTCACGCACGTGGTATTTCCTGTAAGGTTCTAGAGGCGAGAAATCGAATTGGCGGCAGGGTCTTGAGCACATCTATATCAGACCAGTCTGAACTGGGTACGTTCGATCTTGGACCGACATGGTTCTGGCCGCAGTATGAAAATGCAATTACCAACATTGCCCAGGAATTAAATCTGGAGACTTTCATCCAGTATACCCAAGGGGCAATGCTACTGGAACGGTCACTCAACGAATCGCCAGTGCAATATGTGCAACCAGCGCATGCAAATGTAATTTCTATTCGATTCCATGGAGGCGTAATGACGTTAATTGAGGCAATTGCAGATACAATTCCTTCTGGGACAATTGAGTTAAACTCGCAAGTGAAGGCTATCCATCTAGATCCTAGTGGTATGGTTAAAGTAGAAGCGGAACTTGCAGATGGAACAAAGGAACGATTCTATGCAAACGCGGTTATCCTTGCGTTACCGCCTCGAATTGCAGCGCGACATGTGGAGTTTGCACCGCTTCTTCCTTCTGAACTAGTGACAGATCTCGTCAATAAGCCTACATGGATGGCAGGACAGGCAAAGGCAGTTGTTGTCTATGATCGACCCTTCTGGAGAGAAAAGGGACTCTCAGGATTTATCTCGAGCCGTGTCGGACCCTTGCAGGAAATCCACGATGCTTCACCTGAGACAGGTTCTGGAGCGCTATTCGGTTTCTTCGGGATGCCAGCAGCAATGCGGCATAAACTGGGGCAGGATGGGATTCAACAAGAAGTGATTAGCCAATTGGTTCGATTGTTTGGATCTCCGGCAGAGCAAGTCAGCGCTTTTCTGTATAAGGATTGGTCAGAGGATGCCTACACATC
>NZ_JBFTQB010000386.1:0-6035 GCF_056398785.1 Paenibacillus sp. 01T422
ACTCGCTCCCGCCCCGCAGGTTGACGCCTGATTTCAGCTTTAAATTAATAAATCCATCCGGCGAAGTCACTAAGTTATAAACGCCATTTGGAATGAACACTTCGTCGCCTGCTGTAGCGGCATCAATCGCATTTTGGATCGCGATACGGTCATCTTGGGCATTATCCGCTGGGTCTGCGCCAAAGTCGAGCACGTTAAGTGTAGCGCCAGTAACCTGATGTGCCTTGTGCATCGTGTGTTCAGAGCCATCTGGTTTCGTTAGTCCAGGCTTCGTGAAAGGAACCGTCCCTGGCGGCGCTGTTGGCGTGATATTGGGAACAATCGCTACCGGCGTGTCACCTGAAGGGAACGGTGGGTAGATCATGACTTCCGTTAAACTTGTGAACGTGCTGCCATCTGAGTTGCCGTGCCCAATGATACGAACGAAACGAGCCTGCGTATCCGGGATATCAAAAGCTTGCATATCTACCGTGTTCGGGCGACTGTTTCCAGTGAAAACGTTCGTCCAGGTTTGCGCGTCGTTTGATGTTTGAATATCAATTAACGTCGTACGCAGATCCCCTTTATAAAAGGCAATGCCCACGTAGCCAATGTTCTTCGATTGCCCCAAATCAAACATGACATATTGCCCGTCACCTGATGCTGACCAGCGGCTGAACAAGTTGTTATCAAGCGTATTGCTTACAAAATCCATGCCTAAGTTAATCGATTTCAGTGCCGCGTTTTGACCCCAAGTTGGAGGGGTAGTGTCGCTCTGAACGACACGTCGTACCAAGAGCTGCGGCTCAGGATTGGAGGCTGAAGTGTTCTCTTTCGAATATACGTTAACGGAGTTGGTAGAATTTGAAGCAATGATGAAAGAGACTGACTGATCAGAGAGATGCTGCCTTACATAATCGGTCACGTCTACGGTGTATAGAATTGGCTTGCCTGCATTAGCCTGATTCACGATAAATTGCCCTAATGGGTTCATCGCAGACAAATCCGTCAGAGGAGCCGTATTCCAGGTTATCGTTGATTCTTGCCATGAATTATTCAGTAAACCATACACTTGAAGGCTTGTGTCGATGTCACTACTGCCTTTTTTGGCAGACACTTGCAAATAATATTTGTATGTACTATCAGATACGGTAGACACATCARACTTGAAGTAGACTTCGGTCTTTTTCGAGCTGCTGGTTGAAAGGCTGTATAAGCCTAGCGTCGAACTCCCCAAGTTCGTTCTGTTGTCATAGTTCGTATCAGCGACCTCAGGCTTGGTGCTATCTGTAACGATAGCAGCATCTGCCAGGGTTGGGAGAGCAGCAACATCTACCTCAACATCCGCTGCCCTACCTGCTGCAGGAACGAGGAGTAGCGAAAAGACCATTGCGAACAATACCAACAAAGCTAGTCTTTTTTGTAAAAAGTGAATTTTCATGTAGCAATGCTCCTTATTCAGTTTAGTCTCGCATTTTGTAAGCGTATACAAAATACGGCGATTCAATCATATTACCCCCTTTTGGACAACTTTTATTGTCATTTATTTAGGTGTTAGAGGGATATTATTGGAAAACCATTTCTTTTTGGCGATAAATATAATTCAAGATGATGTAATGCCCATTGAGGGAACTCCATTCCTCTATTTTGGTGAAAAACGTTGGTATTGGCGATCGTGGGGAACTACAGGGTCTTAATTAAGCTAGGAAAGCTGTTTATCAGCTTGTAGCTTCTGAATAACGGATCATAGTTCCCTTCCACAGCTAAAAGAGCACTTTTCGGGGATATAGCGCCCTGTAGTTCCTTTCCGTTCACAAAGGCGTCAACCCTTCATCAATTCCACCAGTTTCGCTTACCCAACGGCAAAAACCGACCCACAGGATCGGTTTCTTCACAAACTAATACATTGGCTTCGCTTGGTACAGCACTTGCGGCTGCGGGCATTGCGGGAAAGGATAGATATCCCGAATTTGATTAAAAGCATAATGCTTCGTGGCAAATTGTGTATGGTATAGGTATTCGATCAGGTAAATCGACCCGCCTTGCACACTGCACAGAATGCCCGAAGTTCCGGTACCGTCCATTAGGGATACACCTACTGGACTGCCTATCCAAGCATATGCTTTTTGCTGTAATGACATAGGCTATCACCTCCTGCATTACTTTATGCGGGGAGGCGCCCATGCGTTCTGCTCACTTCTAGAGCTTTGCTACATGCACACGACCAGAGAAAAAGGTTGCTCCTCCGCCCATATCCGCCACACGATCCGGCGTAAGCGCATTAACCAAGGCTTTGCTGCCGTTACTGGACGAATCTGCCCAGAGCCCTTGGCTCACGACAACACCTGGCAGCACGTCTGAGCCCGCCGCTACGGTCAACTCACATTCGCCACGGGAATTCCACACGCGAACCTTATCGCCATTCGCTACTCCCAAAGAGGCAGCATCTGCTTCATTCATGTGCAGCTTCGGCGTTTTTTCCATGCGAACATGCTTCTCATTATGAGCAAAAGTCGAGTTCAGGAAGTTGTGATTCGGTGCAGGAATGAAGAGGAACGGCAAATCGCCTTCATCTGGAAGCGGAATGTACGTCGGCAAAGCCGGATAACCTTTCTCCTCCATCTCACGTGAGAGAAGTTCGATTTTGCCACTCGGAGTCCGTAATTCTCCTGGAAAAAGCGGCTTTACTTCCGCTTTCATGAATTGTTTCTCCAGCAGGTTATCATAAGTAATATTCGCTAACGCTGGATTTCCAGGATGATTCAAGGCTTGGCGCACCAAATCTTCATCAGTATCCTGCAAAGCCTCATCTTCATAGCCCATCCCCGCTGCAAGCAAACGAAACACGTCAACGTTCGCTTTGCTCTCGCCATAAGGCTGAGCGACAGGAAGCTGAAGATGAACGTAGTGATGCCAATAGGAACGATAGAAGTCCGTATTCTCAAAAGACGAAGTAGCCGGGAGCACGATATCGGCATACTTCGCCGTCTCGGTCAGAAACAGATCATGTACGACTGTAAACAAATCGTCCCGCCGGAGCCCTTCTCTCACTTTATTGGCATGAGGGGCAACCAACGCCGGATTCGAATTGTACACGTACAGCGAACGAATTGGCGGATCTAGCTCCAACAAAGCGCTGCCAAGCAAGTTCATATTAATCTGACGCGCCTCTTTCACCCTTAGATCAGGTCGCTGCAGAGCTGGCATGTTGTGCTCCAAATAGGCACCATTTCCTTTAATAGCGCCGCCTCCACGCTGCATCCACTGCCCCGTTAATGCCGGTAAGCAGGCGATAGTCCTCACGCACATCCCGCCGTTATCGTGATGCTGAATCCCATTACCGATGCGAATAAAAGAAGGCGAAGTTTGACCATATAGATTAGCTAAGCGGTAAAGGTCTTCGACGGGGACTCCTGTTATCGTAGATACCACAGAAGGGTCATACTGCCGAACATGCTCCCTCAATTCCTCATGGCCAACTGTATATTGCCGCAGAAAAGCTTCATCTACCCTATCTTCGGCGAACAAAATATGCATGATCCCGAGCGCCAAAGCGGCATCCGTTCCCGGCATAACCGGAATAAACCAATCTGCCCAGCGGCCTGTTTGGTTCTTGTGTGCGTCGATGACGACGATTTGCGCACCGTTTTTGCGTGCCTTCTCAGCCAGCATCACCTGATGCATATTCGTGCTGACCGCATTAATCCCCCACATAATGATGAGTTTGGCATGCACCGTATCCTCCGGATCGGTTCCAAAGCTATAGCCCTCTGTTCCTGCCGCTTCGCAAATCGAGTACAGTAAGCGGCTTGCACCCATTCGGTTAAAAAACCGGCGGTCCATCCCCTCGGTCCCAATCCGCCCCATGTTGCCATAAAAGCTGTATGGCAGAATGGACTCGGGGCCTTCCTCTGCGATTTGCCTTTTCCAGCGGGTGGTAATGGTTGTAATCGCTTCCTCCCAGGAAATTCTTTCAAAGCGGGCGCCCTCGCCTTTCGGACCTACGCGCTTCATAGGGTATTGCAGCCTTTTATCATCATAAAGACGTGCCGTCATGTTACGAACTTTATTGCATATTGCCCCTAGTGTCACTGGGTGGTTGGGGTCTCCCTCTATTTTAACGATCTTGCCAGCTTCCTTATGAAGCAGCAATCCGCATTGATCTGGACAATCCAGTGAGCATACGGCTGGAAAAATGCCATTTTCCTGCTCAATCATCGACGAGTGCATCTGCTATTAGCTCCCTTCCATCGCTTCAACTTCTTTACTATATAACGAATTAAAAGGAAGCGAAACATTTGCGCGTGAAAATGACCCGCTACAGAACTGAGCCCCCTAGTACAAAACGGTACTGCAGATGCTTAAATAACATGTGGTCGATCCGTACGCCACCTGTCTTTTTGGATGCAGAATGAATAATCTTACCATTACCTAAATAAATGCCCATGTGGCTGATCGGCTTCTGAGAGGGATCTAGATTGGCATAATCGGATGGCCGATTGCCCATGAAGTTCGTGAAGAACAGTAAATCCCCGCGCTTTGCCTGCTTAAGATCGGTGTATTTCCGTTTGGATAGGGCTTCGACATAAGCCGCCTGATTCTTAGCGTCCCAGGGCAAATCCATCCCAAGTGCAGTCAGATATACCCAACGCGTGAAGTCCGAGCAGTCAAAAGATTTGGGATCCAATCGGTCCGACCCATATACGTAAGGTGTTCCGAGATAGCTTTTGGCTGTCTCGATGACGTTCTCGACGTAACCTCCTTTTTGGGGGACGATGTCTGGACTAGGGAAAGCTTGGATCAAAGGGAAACCGTTTGGCAGCAGCGCCTGCTTCTTATTCTGAGCAGCCAGGCTCCTTACTTGATTCGAGGCATAAAGCTGCTCCACGCCCAAATCCCCGACGTATAGCTCCGCATCGCTGCTAGTTAGATTCCAGTCCGACATCCGGTTATCCGTCTCCCGCTCGGCGGTCAGTTGCACCTGTTCCCCGGTGCTTAGCTGCTTCATCTTTGATGGGTGGGAGCATCCAGTAAGTGTGAGCATTGAGGCTACCACGATGCTCATTGCAAATATGCGCATGTTTAAACTCCTTGGCATGTGATGCTGTTAGGATGCCAAATTTTCGGGGGAATAAACTAGCGTGCGAGCCGGGATACCGTATGTTGTATTCTGTGCAACATTATGGATGATTTGTGGAGGAATGAGACCCTTCCATTGTACAAAATACAATGAAATTACTAGTTTTGTGCTGAAACAGCAGCTTTCGGGGGCATATAGTTGTATAAAGTGCTATGTAGCTGACTTTGGGCTTGAGATTTGGGATAAATGGTTGTATAAAATACAACCTATGCCGACTTTAAGTGATGCGCTGGAACGGTGGGCGTGCTGAAGAGACGCGAAGATGCGTGGTATGCGCTAGCGATGGGAAACATCGTTAGCGCGGGGGATTCGCGTGGGGAGCGCACGTTAACGATGAAAAACATCGTTACAGCGGGAGATTCGCGCGGGGAGCATACATTAACGATGAAAAACATCGTTACAGCAAGGTTGCGGAGGCAAGGCGGCTTCCTCCCGGTAGTTAAGCTTGTTTTACAGCGTTACAGCGAGGGATTCGTGCGGTGAGCATACGTTAGCGATGGAAAACAGCGTTACAGCAAGGTTGTGGAGGCGAGGTGGCTTCCTTCCCGGCAGTTAAGCTTGTTTTACAGCGTTACAGCGGRGGATTCGYGCGGTGAGCATACKTTARCGATGAAAAAAAACATCGTYAAAAAGCAAGGTTGCGGAGGCGAGGCGGCTTCCCTCCCGGTAGTTAAGCTTGTTTTACAGCGTTACAGCGGAGGATTCACGCGGTGAGCATACGTTAGYGATGGAAAACAGCGTTACAGCAAGGTTGCGGAGGCGAGGCGGCTTTCCTCCCGGTAGTTAAGCTTGTTTTACAGCGTTACAGAGGGAGATTCGTGCGGTGAGCATACGTTAACGATGAAAAACATCGTTACAGCAAGGTTGCGGAGGCAAGGCGGCTTCCCTTCCGGTAGTTAAGCTTGTTTTACAGCGT
>NZ_JBFTQB010000387.1:0-5591 GCF_056398785.1 Paenibacillus sp. 01T422
GCCTGCTGAACGAATGAAAGGTTTGCCTACCCAATTTTTTGCTACCCTCGTAGGTAAAGCAAATGAACAAATTGCGTTAGGACATGATGTAATCAATCTGGGACAAGGCAACCCGGATCGCCCAACGCCACCTCATATCGTAGCTTCGATGCAAGAAGCAGCCGCTAATCCTTTGTACCATAAATACCCGCCATTCAGTGGTTTTCCGTTTCTGAAACAAGCGATTGCGCAGCGTTACAAGGAAGATCACCAGGTTGATCTTGATCCGGACACGGAAGTTGCTATTCTTTTTGGCGGCAAAACAGGACTCATCGAGATCGCTCAGTGCTTGCTGAACCCTGGTGATGTTTGCCTTGTACCAGACCCGGGGTATCCGGACTATTGGTCAGGCGTCGCATTAGCCGGTGCGGAGATGGCTTTCATGCCTTTGCGAGAAGAAAATAACTTTCTTCCGGATTATTCCGCATTGAAGCAATCTGACCTTGATCGTGCGAAGCTTATGTTCATTAACTATCCGAACAATCCGACTGGCGCCACGGCACCCGCTTCCTTCTATGAAGAAACCGTTCAATTCGCGCAGAAGAGCGGCGTGGTCGTAGCGAGTGATTTCGCTTACGGCGCAATCGGATTCGATGGGGAGAAGCCGATCAGCTTCCTACAAACGCCTGGCGCCAAAGAGGTTGGCATCGAGTTCTACACACTCTCCAAAACATATAACATGGCAGGCTGGCGCGTAGGTTTTGCGCTTGGTAACCGCGAAGTTATCCGCCTCATCAACTTAATGCAGGATCATTACTACTGCTCCTTGTTCGGCGGTATTCAAGCAGCGGCAGCAACGGCGCTTACTGCTTCTCAAGATTGCGTAAGCGAGCTTCGAGATGTATATGAGAGTCGCCGTAATGCCTTGTACTCCGCTCTTGCGGACATTGGCTGGAATGCCCGTCCTTCCCAGGGGTCCTTCTTCTCTTGGCTCCCTGTACCGAAGGGACACACATCGCAAAGCCTTGCTGATCTGCTTCTTCAGGAAGCAAAAGTTGTCGTCGCGCCAGGCATTGGCTTTGGTACACATGGCGAGGGTTATGTCCGTCTTGGTCTCTTATCTTCGGAAGAAAGATTAGCAGAAGCTGTGCAGCGCATCGGGAAGCTGAATCTATTCGGCTAATCAGAAAAATAGAGGCATATGTTTCTTTACAAACGCTCGTACCCCGTGCTATTCTATATAGAACCAAAAAAGGAAGTCTTCCAAAACTTCTATATCGCAATGTTATGATGGGAATAGTAGGAACGTGCAGCACGTAACCAGAGAGTGAGCTCCAGCGACTGAGAGAGCTTGCCGTGAACCGATTCCGAACCCGCCCCTGAACCGTCAACGATGAGTTGAACAGCCCCTGCTGTTATCCAGGGAATCTAGAGTTGGGTGCAGCCTTTTGGCGTGCGCCAATCTAAGGTGGTACCGCGGAAGCTACAGACTTTCGTCCTTATGTTATGAGGACGGGAGTCTTTTTTTGTATCTACATGTACATATTTGCACAAACAAAGGATGGGATCGTAATGACACAGCGCATCGTCGTGAAAATCGGCAGTTCTTCTTTAACTTCAGATACGGGTGGGTTAAATCCCGATAAAATCCGGTTTTTCGCATCGGAACTAGCTCAATTGCAGAAGGACGGCAACCAAGTCCTGCTCGTGACATCCGGCGCCGTTGCCGCAGGCTTCACCTCCCTTGGGTACCGCACGCGGCCCAAGGTGCTGCACGAGAAGCAAGCCGCTGCCGCTGTCGGGCAAGCGCTGCTCATGCAGGCGTACCATGAAGCCTTTGCGTCCCACGGCGTAAGCGTGGCACAAATTTTGCTGACTCGGTACGACTTCTCCAACCGCAAGCGCGTCCAGAACGCGCTGATGACGATCGACGAGCTGCTGCAGCGCGGTGTCGTCCCAATTATCAACGAGAATGACACCGTCTCGGTGGATGAACTGAAATTCGGCGACAACGATACCTTGTCAGCCTTGGTGGGCAATTTGGTGAAGGCCAGCAAATTGATCATCATTACCGATATGGACGGCCTGTACACGGACGATCCGCGTAAGAACGCGAACGCACAGCGTATCGATCGCGTAGCTGCTATCAGCGATGAGCTATTCAGCTTCGCTGGTGGTTCAGGGAGCGCTGTCGGCACCGGCGGCATGCGCTCCAAGCTTGAAGCCGCCCGCATCGCGATGCGCGGGGGCGTGCCGGTCTTCATCGGGCGCGTGCTGGAGCCCGGCGATTTGCCGATTGCCGTTGGCGGCAGCGGCAAGGGCACGTACTTCGACACGGCGCTGAATAATCTGCCGGTGAAGAAGCAGTGGGTAGGCTTCCACTCGCTGCCCCAAGGACAAATCCTCGTCGATCCAGGCGCGAGGTTGGCTCTGATGAGCGGCGGCAAGAGCCTGCTCCCCGCCGGGATCATTGGCGCTACCGGGGACTTCCACCCCGGTGACGTGGTCGAAGTGCTCAGCAACGAAGGCATGCTGCTCGGACGCGGCGTAGTCAATTACGCTGCTTGGCAAATACAAGCAGCTGCGGGATTATCAACCGAAGAAGTGCAGAAGCGCGTCGAAGTAGCAAGAATTGAAGTCATTCACCGGGATGAATGGGTTCCCCTTGCTTAATATGAGAGATGAAAGTGAGGCACATGAGCGATGAGACAACAACGCATGCTGATCCCAACTTTAAGAGACGTCCCGGGTGATGCTGAAGCTGCAAGCCACAAGCTGATGCTGCGCGCAGGATTGATCCRTCAGCTATCTAGCGGTATCTACTCCTATTTACCTCTGGGGCTCAAAGCCCTTCAACATATTCAAACCATCGTTCGAGAAGAGATGGACGCTGCTGGTTCACAAGAAATGCTCATGCCAGCGCTTCACCCATCCGAACTATGGAAAGCATCCGGCCGTTGGGATGTTTATGGACCCGAATTAATGCGACTCGAGGACAGGCATGGTCGTGAGTTTGCTCTAGGAGCGACTCATGAGGAAGTGATTACTACGATTGTGAAGGACGAAATTCAATCCTAYAAAAAACTGCCTGTTACACTTTATCAAATACAAACGAAGTACCGGGATGAACGAAGACCAAGATTCGGTCTGCTGCGTGGGCGTGAGTTTCTGATGAAGGATGCGTATTCCTTCGATCGTTCACAGAGCGGTCTCGACGAAAGCTACGAGAGCATGTACAACGCTTATCATCGTATTTTCACACGTTGCGGTTTAAATTTTCGGGCGGTTGAAGCTGATTCCGGGGCCATCGGCGGTACGGATACACATGAGTTCATGGCGCTCGCCGACATTGGGGAAGACACCATTGTTCACTGCCCTTCCTGTCATTATGCTGCCAATTTGGAGAAAGCGGTTGGTCAATTGCCAACAGCATCTGCAATTGATGCAAGCAAGCAGTCAGACTTAAACGCCAAGCCCCAAAAAGTGCATACACCACAGGTGACCAGCATTAAACAGCTAAGTGAGTTCCTACAAATCTCAGCTCAGCAAATTATTAAATCTATCGCGATTGAAGCGAATGGCGTACCTGTTATCGTCCTTCTTCGTGGTGACTGTGAAGTCAACGAAATTAAATTGAAAAATGTCTTAGGCGGTTCAGAATTCACGATGCTTTCCGAAGCCGACATCCACAAAATAGGCTCCATCGCTGGATTCATTGGACCCCTTGGACTTCAACATATCAAGATCATCGCGGACTCATCGATCATAGGCATGCAGGACGCAGTCATCGGGGCCAATGAAGCTGATTTTCACCTCATGCATGTTCAAGTAGAACGCGATCTCGCCGATTTGACTTACTATGATCTGCGCAATGTTACCGAGGGCGAGCGCTGCATAACCTGTGGACATGAACTCTCTTTTGCCAAAGGAATCGAGGTTGGTCATGTTTTCAAGCTAGGAACCAAATACAGCCGGTCATTAGGCGCGTCGTTCAGCGACGAGAATGGCGCTTCCGAGCCCATCATTATGGGCTGCTATGGAATTGGTGTTTCTCGTGTGCTAGCCGCCATTATCGAGCAGAACTATGATGAGCGCGGCATCATCTGGCCGGCATCTGTCGCTCCATTCGCCGTTCATCTGCTTACGGTTCATATACAGGATGAGATTCAGATGAAGTTATCCACAGAGATATACAATTCATTGACTGAAGCCGGATATTCCGTCCTCTGGGATGATCGTGAAGAACGTCCTGGTGTCAAATTCAACGATGCCGACCTGCTTGGCTTCCCGCTTCGAATTACCGTAGGGAAGAAAGCGGCAGAGCATATCGTAGAATGCAAAGAACGCCGCAGCGGAGATCAATATGAACTTACAACGGAGCAAATAGCTGCTCATTGCCAAACTTTTTTCCAAACAGGAGGTCGATCTTCCCATGAGTGAAGTCGTTCAGAAGTCCAAATTAGCAAAACAAGCTGCCCAAACAATGGGTAATCTCACAACGGAACAGAAAAACACAGCGCTGCTGCTTATGGCAGATGCCCTTGTTACTGAACAACAAGCCATTATTGAAGCTAATGCCAAAGATCTGGCGCGTGGCAAACAATTAGGCACTAGTGCTTCCCTGCTAGACCGTCTTGCCCTTAACGAAACGCGAATTGCAGCCATCGCCGAGGGATTGCGTCAAATTGCTGAATTGCCCGATCCAATCGGGGATACGCTCGAAGATTTTGAACGTCCGAATGGTCTTCGCATTCGCAAAATTCGCGTTCCACTTGGCGTGATCGGCATCATTTATGAAGCTAGACCCAATGTTACGGTAGATGCCGCAGGATTGTGCCTCAAAACAGGCAACGCCGTCGTGCTGCGTGGCGGCTCTTCCGCTCTATTTTCCAATGAGAAAATCGTCGAGGTTCTGCATGGCGCGCTAAATCGGTCTGCCATCCCAGCTGATGCTCTTCAATTGATCCTGAGTGCTGACCGCAGTTCTGTGGATGAAATGCTGAAACTGAATGGCCTCATCGACGTTCTTATCCCAAGAGGCGGACACTCACTTATTCAAAATGTTGTCAACAACGCCTCCGTCCCTGTCATTGAAACAGGCGCAGGTGTGTGTCATACTTTTATAGACGAAAGTGCACAGCTTGAAATGGCCATCTCTATTGGGCTTAACGCCAAGGCTCAACGTCCTTCCGTCTGCAATTCGATGGAAACTTTGCTTGTCCATGACTCTGTGGCATCCAAACATTTGAACACGATTGCTGAAGCCTTCACGGGTGCAAATGTCGAGCTTAGAGGAGATCAGCATGCCAAAGCATTAATTCCTAGCATGCAGAATGCTGCTGAACCGGAATGGGCGACGGAATACGGAGATTACATTCTTAATATCAAAGTGGTCAAAGATTTGGATGAAGCGCTTGACCACATTCGCCAATTCGGGACGATGCATTCCGAATGTATTGTGACGGAAGATGCCTCTAATGCGGAGAGATTCCTGCAAGAAGTCGATGCGGCAGCGGTTTACCACAATGCGTCGACGCGTTTCACAGATGGCTTTGAATTCGGATTCGGTGCGGAGATCGGCATTTCTACTCAAAAACTGCACGCTCGCGGAC
>NZ_JBFTQB010000388.1:0-5589 GCF_056398785.1 Paenibacillus sp. 01T422
CGCCCAAAGAATATAGAGCAGCAAGTAGAGAGGGGATCTCTCTTGAATAAGAGGCGTTTTTTCAGATTTAAAAGCATACACACGAGCATAGCCGTAGCTTTCTCCTGTCTGATCATAGGTACTACGCTAATTTTGAGTTATAACACGTATCGTCAGTCATCGGATTCCGTTACCGAAAACTCTGTGCAATATACGAATGAACTGATCAATCAGGTCGGAACGACCATAGAGACGTACATTGACAATATGAAAAGTATTTCTTCGCTTCTATATAACAATGGGCAAATCAGGCAGTATTTGACGATGGCGGATCCGCAGTCAGAAGTAGGACAAAGCCTGGTCAATGCTATCGAGAGCTCCCTGCACGTGATTGTTCAATCCAGAAATGACATTAGCGCGGTTCTTTTTATAGGCTCGAATGGAGCTGTGATCTCTGATCGGGAGCAGAGCGCTCTGAAAAGTTATCCTGAGTTAATTGCGCAAGATTGGTATACGAAAGCGAAAAACGGTTCCATTTATATCTCCTCTTCGGAAGTTGAACATGTGTATCACAACGAATATCCATGGGTCATCTCCATGAGTCAGCAGTTTCGGGGCAACGATCGATTAGACAAGACCGGCGTGCTGCTGGTCGATTTGAACTACACGATTATTAATGACCTCTGCAGCCATATTCAACTAGGCAAAAGAGGTTATGTGTTTATTGTCAATTCCGAAGGCGACCTCGTTTATCATCCTCAGCAGCAGATTATTCATACGAATTTGAAAAGTGAACCTATTGAAGCGATTTTAGCTTCGGGAGATGGGCAGTTATCGTTGAAAGAAAATCAGCACGAGAAAATCTTATCGATTCGAACGACGAATTTCGGTTGGAAAATTGTTGGTGTCACATATCCGGAAGAGTTAGTTGCCAATAAAAAGAAGATGCAGCTCTCAACGGTTCTGTGGGGCAGTATTTGTTTGATCATCGCGCTTGGCATTTCGATCGTGCTGTCTTTTACACTTAGCCGCCCGATTAAGAAGCTGGAAGCGAATATGAAACAGGTTGAGCAGGGCAACTTTGACATCCGGGCCGATATCACGCAAGCCGATGAGATAGGGAAATTAGCGAGGACCTTCAATGTCATGATTGTCAAAATAAAAGACCTCATGAAGCAAATTGTACATGAAGAGGCGCTGCTTCGAACAAGTGAAATCAAAGCGCTGCAATCCCAAATCAATCCGCATTTCTTGTATAACACGCTGGAGTCTATCATTTGGATGGCAGAAACGAACAAAATGAGAGAAGTCGTGAAAATGACTATGGCACTCTCCAAAATGCTGCGTTACAGCATCGGCAAAGGGGAACAAGAGGTTACCGTCTCCATGGAAATGGAGCACTTGGCTAATTATTTAACGGTTCAATCGATGCGATATACCAATAAGTTTTCGTATGAGATTGAGGTTGAACCAGAGATGCAAGGTTGCCGAATTCTAAGGATTGTCCTTCAGCCTCTCGTAGAAAATGCGATTTACCATGGCATTAGACGCATGGGAGAACAGGGGCATATCCGCATTCAAGGCCGCAATGTTGATGGAGTCATTCAAATTACCGTAAGCGATAACGGGTTAGGTATGGATAAAGCGAAATTGCAAGGCTTGCTAGGGCCTTCCAAAGATCAGGGGTTAGGCGTTTGGAATGTACACCATCGTATTCAGCTATTTTATGGTGCAGCCTATGGCTTGTCTTTCGAAAGTGAACCGGAAGAAGGGACGACGGTCACATTGCGGATTCCTTGCTCGGAGTTGGAGGTGAAAGACGAATGAAGCGCTGGCTATTCTTGATTGTCATTGCGATCTTGTCGATTGTTGTTTATATGTATGGCTTGAAAGCGGCAGGTAAAAATAATCAGCCCATCGTTTTTGTACCCAAGACGATCGATAAGCAAATTGAGTTTTGGCAGGTCGTCGAGCAAGGCGTCAATGCCGCTGCGGCAGAGATGGGGAGTAAGGTGAAAGTAGTCGGCACAGACACCGAACAAGATGTTGATGGTCAAATTCGGTTATTGCGCGAAGTCATCGCGATGAAGCCGAAGGCGATTGTATTGTCGGCTCTAGATTACGAGCGAACGGTGCCTATTGCACACGAAATTGTGAAAGCCGGCATTCCCTTAATTACCGTGGACTCCGGCCTCAAAGGAGGCATTTCCAAGTCATTTATCGCCACGGATAATGTAGAAGCGGGCAAAAAAGCGGGTGAAGCACTGATCCAGACACTACCGAATCGTGGGCAAGTAGCTATTATTAATTTCATTAAAGGATCATCGACATCCATTGAAAGAGAAAACGGCCTTCGCTCTGCCATTCAAAAGGACGTAGGCTTTCGAATCCTGGGTACCTATTACAGCGAGGGATCATCAGGAAAAGCGTACGACATTACCGTGCAGCTGCTGAAGGATTACCCGGATTTGCAAGCGATAGTCGGATTAAATGAGCCTTCGACCTTAGGCGCGGCCAAGGCGCTTCACGACCTGAAGAAGCCAGGTGAGGTCAAGCTGATTGGCTTCGACAGTTCTATGGAAGAAATCGGTTTTCTGGAAGAGGGAATCATTCAGGCGATGGTGGTTCAAAAGCCGTTCAATATGGGCTATGTAGCATTGAAGACGGCGGTTCAATTGAGCAATGGGCAGAAGGTGGAGGGAAGGATCGATACAGGTTCGGAGGTTATATGGAAAACGAATATGTATACAAAACCGAATCAAAAGCTGCTTTTTCCAATCCTGGATAAGCGTCCTTAGCAATGAAGCAAGAGGTCTGCTCCGTAATGGGCAGACCTCTTGCTTCGTATAAGGGACTTTTCGATATAATTGGTTACTTTTGTGGGTTTGCGTGATGTGCGTGTTAAGTTTCATGACATATATGGGTTAAATTTCTGGTTTTTTATGTTTTCAAGATTAATTCGAAAAAAAAAATCTGTCATGTCACCTATGATGACATTAAAGTGGTTGACACATCCAAGGAGAAAAGATTATAATTCGAGTATAAAAACAACCAAAAACAATTAAAATCAATTAAGTTAGGTTGTTTTTATGTTTGTTATTGAAGGAAAACGATGTGGGGGGGATCTTTGATCGATAGTCGATCAGCGAAAACAACGTTTTGCATCCAGACCTAACAAAATTAGAGTAGAGAGAAGCGTGTGTAATATCGGAAGGAACAGATTATAACCAGGAGAGGAATCGGAACAATGAAAAAATTAACTAGAAGTTTAGTCGTTGCGGTTACATTGGTTTCATTATTATCGGCTTGCGGCAAATCTGCAACCATCAATGAGTCGACACCTGGAGCAGCTGCAAGTCCTGCTGGAGGAGGAAGTATTGATTCAACCAGTAAGGAATTGACGGTGTATACGGCACTGGAAGATGATGCGATCAAGAACTATCTAGCTAGTTACAAAAAGAAATATCCTGATATTAAACTTAACATTGTCCGAGATTCGACAGGCGTAATCACGGCTAAGCTGCTGGCCGAGAAAGACAATCCGCAAGCAGATATTGTATGGGGATTAGCAGCAACAAGCTTGCTGGTGCTCGATCAGAGCAATCAGTTAGAAGCCTATGCTCCGCAAGGGGTTGAACGAATACTTCCTGAATTTAAAGATAAAAATGTACCGGCGCACTGGGTTGGCATCGATGCTTGGGAAACAGCTTTCATCGTCAACAAAACGGAGATGGATAAGCGTAAATTGCCAATTCCCGAATCGTATGCAGATTTAATTAAGCCGGAATACAAAGGCCTTATCACGATGCCTAACCCGTCTTCCTCAGGAACAGGCTTCCTGACCGTATCTGGATTAGTTCAATTGGAGGGCAAAGACAAAGCCTGGGACTATATGAACAAACTGCATGATAATGTTGCGATGTATGTTCATTCCGGTTCGAAGCCAGCTAAGTTGGCTGGTACGGGAGAGTACCCAATCGGTATTTCTTTTGGATATCGTGGCTTGCAGGAGAAGAAGAACGGTTCCCCGGTCGAGGTTGTATTCCCGAAAGAGGGCTCTGGATGGGACGTAGAAGCGAATGCACTTATTAAGAAGAAAACGATTAAACAAGTGTCTCAGCAATTTCTAGACTGGGCCATTACAGATGAAGCCATGAAAGAATACAACAAAAACTATGCCATCTTAGCTATCAAAACCGACAACACCCAACTTCCTGAAGGTTATAAAGTGGATCCGATGAAACAATTGATCAAAAATGACCTGAACGAAATTGCGAAGAATCGGGCAAGTATTTTGGCTGAATGGGATCAACGATATAACACGAAAAGCGAGCCGAAATAAACAAACAAATTTAATGAACGGCTGCTGCCTGGGTCTGTCTAGGTCAGCAGTCGCTCCCTTCTCAAATCTAAGTTCAAGGAGGCAGCTTATGCCAGAAGCATATTTATCCATTCAAGGTGTGAACAAAACATTTGACTCCTTTACAGCGCTTAGAGAAATAAACATTGATATCAAAAAGAATGAATTCATTTGCTTGCTCGGGCCAAGCGGCTGTGGCAAAACAACCCTGCTGCGCATCATCGCTGGTCTTGAGAAACCGACGCGTGGGCGAATAACAGTTGGGGGCAAGGACATCACCAATCTGCCACCATCCAAACGAAACTTCGGCATGGTCTTTCAATCTTACGCCTTATTTCCAAATTTAACGGCAGCTCAGAATGTGGCTTATGGCCTGCAGGGGAGGAAACTAACGACGAAGGAAATCAGCGACAAAGTAAGCGAGGCGCTGTCGTTGGTCGATCTGCTGCATCTGAAAGAACGTTATCCGTCACAGTTATCAGGTGGACAACAGCAGCGAGTTGCCCTTGCCAGAGCTGTTGTCTTATCACCGGATTTTCTCCTGCTTGACGAACCATTATCGGCACTAGATGCCAAAGTTCGGACCAAACTGCGTGAAGAAATCTGCAGTCTGCAAGAGAAATTAGGCATTACTACGATCATGGTCACCCATGATCAAGAAGAGGCATTGACCATGGCGGATCGGATTGTCGTTATGAATAATGCTGAAATTATGCAAGTTGGAAGTCCTCAGGAAGTGTATGATCAACCGGAATCGCCTTTTGTAGCGGATTTTATAGGCTCCATTAATTTCTTGGCATATGGGCCTCGCAAAGGGAACATACCGCTCACTAATTTTGCTGTCAGGCCCGAACATATTCGTATTTCTTCTCCAGGTTCAGGTTACCAGGCTGTCGTCAAGCACATGGAGTTTAGAGGTCCGTTTTATAGATTGCTTTTGCAGCCGATCCGTGAGCTGAAGGAGTTGCTAGGAAATCAACTGATCTCCGTGGATGTCTCTTCCCAGCATGCACACAAACTGAACTTGATGAAGTTTGCTGAAGTATCCGTTGAGTTTCCCCAAGAGCGAGTAATTACCTTTACACCGGATGACGTGGTGATCGCGTGATGGAGAAGCAAAGCGCTGCCCTGACACCGCCTGTTCGCCGAAACTGGGGAGAACTCCTCAATTTGCAAAATTTCCTTATTGTCGTACTTGTTATCACGTTGTCGTTTACGATATTAGTGCCACTCTGTTTACTGTTCAGTAA
>NZ_JBFTQB010000389.1:0-5586 GCF_056398785.1 Paenibacillus sp. 01T422
GGTCACAACAACAGCGATAATTAAAATTGCCGAGTTCACAATCTGGTTAATCCCCATAGAAATGGATTCCCGGATGACAGTCACATCGTTCATCACATAACTCAGCAGCTTGCCGACACCGTTTTTGGAGTAAAAAGTAGCTCCCAGCTGTGTAAAATGATCAAACAATCGGTTTCTAGCGACAAACTCGAATCGTCTTCCGTTTCGCATAATCAAATACTGCCCTATTGCTGTCAAAACACCGAATGTAATACCTATCATCAGGAGTTGCTCGCTGTAGGTCACAATTAAATCTCTACTCAAGCCCCCTACCTTAAGCTGATCCGTAAATTTGCCTAGCAGCTTAGGGTAATACGAATATACAATGTTGCCTACGGAGATCGACAATGCGGCTGCGATGTACAACGGCCATTTCAGCTTCAGGAAATCAATTAATAACCTTGTTGACTTCAAAACGACATCACTTCCTAATACTTGTTGTCTGGAATAATAAGTATTCCGAAGGAACATTTGTATCCTCTTAGGCGTCCCACTACAGTATACGCCTATTCAAAGCCACTTCCTATATCAGATATTGACGTTATAATAGAGAAGTCATCTAATTTTCACATATGTTGCTTAGGAGGATTACGGATATGGATTTTATATTGGACCGTATTGATAATAAAATTGAGTTCTTTCAGGCTTATGACTTGCGAACGCTGGAAAAGCAAATTAATGTACAAGTCGATAATAACAAAGCGCTATTATTGAGTGTTTTCGCCGTTCAACATCACACCACATTCGACCCAAATGCAGGGAAAATGCTCTACAGTGCGGTTGTACATTTCAAATCCTGATAGATATTAAAAAATGACTTCCCATCCTATCGATGGGAGAGTCATTTTTTGCATTATAAGCCCAGCATGAACTGGAGCGTCTTGTCATTAAAGCCCGGAAGTCCTTCATGTCCGAAATCCGGATACAACTCGTAGCTTTTTGGGGATTTGATTTTGTTGTAGGCAGCGAATTGCGTTGAAGGCGGGCATACGGTGTCAGATAAGCCCACAGCCATCATGACTTCCCCTTGAATCCGCTCCGCTAGATTTTGAATATCGATGTACCCTAACTTGGTGAAAACTTCCTCTTCACGCTTGTGCTGCGGATCATGGCGGCGGAAAAAGTCCTTGAGCTCTTGATAGGCATCCTTCGCCAGATCCATTTCCCATACGCGTTTGTAGTCGCTAAGGAAAGGATATAAGGGCGCCAAACGCTTAATACGCGGCTCCAATGCGGCACAAGCAATCGTCAGAGCTCCGCCTTGGGAACCTCCCATGGCGCCTACTCGCTGTGCATCTACCTCCGGCATGCTCATTGCAATACCAGCTAGCTGCGCCGTATCCAGAAAAATATCCCTATATAGCAGCTGATCAGGATGATCGTCTAGACCACGAACGATATGACCTCTTAGCGTAGTCCCTTTCATGCCCCCTACATCTTCGGACAAGCCACCTTGCCCACGGCAATCCATGGAGAAGAACGAGTACCCTAAGGCAGCATATTGAACTTTATCCGACCAGTCGCCGGAATTACCTGAATAGCCATGAAATTGTACGATTGCTGGATGAGGAGCGGATGAGTGCTTAGGACGAATATATTTGGCATAGATACGTGCGCCCTTCACGCCTGTGAAATAGAGATCTAAGCATTCAGCGAATGGTACTTGAAAATCACTAGGACGCAGCTCGATTTGTGGATCAACGGCTTTCATTTCAGCAAGTGCCCGTTCCCAATATGCATCAAAATCTTCAGGTCGAGGATTGCGTCCCTCATAAGCGAGCAACTTCTCTAATGGCATATCCACTAATGGCATGATAACTCCTCTTTTCTTTTATTTTAAAGGGGCTTTGAACGCAGCGAAATCAACAGCTTGACCATTTACCAGTCTGCCGAGTTCGCGGTCAGAGCCGCTTTTGAAAACAAGTACATCATCATTTAGCGTTGTGTAAGTCAATATGGCACTGCCATCTGCAGACTGAGCATGCTCCGGGTGTTTGTGTTTCATCGTGTCTGCGAATTGACGTAGGTCGGCAATCCCTTTTTTCATCGCATCATGTTTGTCGATACATTCAATAACAACGGCATTATTGCTGCCACTGCTCGTAATAATGGAACGGTCGGCACGCTCTTCTCGTTCATACGACTGCTGGACATAGACAGCCATGTACGCATTACCACAAATGCCAAACAAAACATGCTCATCTTCCACCCATTCTCCTGCTGGCAAGCAGCCAATAATTTGATTTTGGTGGTTTTCAGGGATTTGATAATGAGCAATAACGGTGTTCTGGTGAAAAAACACTTCTGAAAATTCGCTTTGATGCCGCAAATCTCCTCCTTTATTTCCAGGAGCTGGATGGAAAAAATAGGCATGATTGACTCCTCGCACCGCATCCAGCGGCAGCGATACATCCCACCGATGTTGTTCGTTGTCAAATTCAAGCAAACGCTCGTAAATACCGCCTACCGCAAAACTTTCTGAGATATATGCATAGCTGTGCAGTACATCCTCATCATTGGCAGCCGTTCCTGCCTGTTTGGGAATTCGGAATTTCACTTCAACTGGAGCCTTACGATGCAAGGCGAGCTCACGCGCATCGGCAGGAGCTTCATACGCAAGAAAACCTGCAAATTCAGTTCGCGGCATTTCCTCAGGCAGCATAAAATCCCCGTACTGCACATAATCATGCAGAACATTCGTATCCCTGGGCATATCGTGAGGCCAAATTCTGGAGTGCGGTCCCACCCATGTACCTCCCAGATAATACGTCGAACGAACGCGCCATAAATAATCCAGCATTTGAGCTAGCTGATCCTTCCGTTCTTGATCCTTCATTAGCTGCCACGCGCACGTAAATGCCTGTACCCAATGCCAGAACCACGGCAGCCCCCCATACTCAGACATGCCCATTGAGGTAATCCGGTGGAGCGTAAGACGTAAGCTCGTGATGCCATCTTCCAGCAGATCTTTATCATCATAACGCTGCCCAAAAATGAGTTTGGCCGCCGTGTATTTGGCTTCGTGATGGTTATAATGTTCAACCTTTTTGCGGTAGAAGCTGCTTTTATAGATATGCTGAAGCGATTCCTCGAAATTGCTTCGCAAAGGCTCACTAAGAACGTCCGTGTATCGATCATAAAAATAAACCATTAAACTTCCCATCAATTCCACTGGCAGTGTGTTTTTAGGAGCTTCCTGCGGCGTTGGTTTTAAATTTAACGGCCAATGGCCATACGTTGGGCTTTGCGCATCCTGATCCTGCAAGTCAAGTAAACGCTGAAGAATGGCTTCTGCTTTGGTTTTCGCCATTTGGCGGTCTCCGTCAAAGGCAATCTCTTGTACCTGAGAAGCGGCAAATAAGTAGGAAGCATAATAGAAATTATCTCTAACGTCTTGATGAAATAAGAAGCCGCTGTCTAGTACAGGCAGTTGATAGGCCACTGCGGCAATCTTTGATTTGATTTCGTTTAACCTTTGTTGCAAATTCGTCAAATTTGTCATCCCCTTGAGTCCTTCATCAAAGATAGCGTTTTATCTGTGTAATAAAGCGCTGTCTTTCTTAGTTGAAACGTTTAACTTCAGTTTATATGCAAATATATGCATCGTCAATGCACAGCGAAACATTCATTTTTCATATTTTGGCTGTTGCTTCCCTTTACATTTTCTTATAAAATGATCTACCGTTGGTCAAAAAATATAAACATTATTATTTGCTTGGGATAGGAGGTATTCATCCTGATTCATATCGAGAACTTACAAAAAGTGTACGAGGATATACCGGGACGTGTACCGGCCATCCAGCAGATCCATTTACATATCGATCGCGGAGAAATCTTTGGCATCATTGGACACTCCGGCGCAGGGAAAAGCACCTTGCTGCGATGTGTAAATTTACTTGAACGTCCATCTTCAGGAAGCATCACAATTGATGGTGAAGACATGACAAGTTTAAATGCCAAACAACTGCAAGTAAAGCGCCGCAAGATCGGCATGATTTTTCAACATTTCAATCTGCTCTCCTCCTCTACGGTTGCCGATAATATCGCCTTCCCACTGAAACTCGCCGGCATGGGACAATCGGAGATAACAGCACGGATCAAAGAGCTGCTTGAATTGGTAGGACTGCAAGACCATGCCGGCAAATATCCGAGCCAACTCTCAGGTGGACAGAAGCAGCGTGTTGGCATTGCCAGAGCACTGGCTAACCATCCAGACATTCTGCTCTGTGACGAAGCCACTTCTGCACTCGATCCGCAGACGACGAATGCGATTCTTGCCCTGCTGCTCGATATTAATCGGAAGCTTGGCATTACCATCTTGCTGATTACGCATGAAATGCAAGTGATTCGCGCGATCTGTGACCGCGTTGCTGTCATGGAGAATGGTTTAATCGTCGAAACCGGGAAAGTGCTTGATGTTTTCCTTCAACCACAGCATCCGGTAACGAAGGATTTCGTTGGACAAGTTGCTGATTTCGCGGCCAGCGTGACGGATGACGGAACAAACGTGAACTCAGGAAATACGCAAGGAACGGTTATTCGAATTACGTATATCGGAGCCAAAACGTATGAACCGATTCTCTTCGAAACGGTCAAGTCGACGAATGTGACCTTTGCCATATTGCAGGGCACCATTTCTTCTATGAAAGGTGTGCCGTACGGTCAGCTGGTCGTGCAATTATCTGGCGCTCCTCATGAGGAAATAGATACTGTTATTGCTAAATTGAAGCAAGAAGGAATGGATGTGGAGGTGATTACCCCATGAATATGACCTGGGAGATTAACTGGGCTGAGATTGCAAAAGCAACCGGCGATACACTTGTCATGTTGGGGTGGTCACTCTTATTCACCATCATTATCGGTTTAGCCCTTGGCATTATTTTATTCCTTACTTCCAAAGGACAGTTGTTGCAAAATGTTCCGCTATATGGCGTGCTCTCATTAGTTGTGAACATCCTGCGCTCCGTGCCGTTCGTCATTCTCATGATATCGGTGTTTCCGATCACGAAAGTACTCGTGCACACCACCATCGGCGTGAAAGGCGCGATCCCGCCGCTCGTTATCGCCGCTGCGCCATTCCTGGCGCGGCTGGTCGAATCCGCGCTGCGTGAGATCGAGAGCGGCGTTATTGAAGCCGCTCAGTCGATGGGCGCCACGCCGTGGCAAATCGTTTGGCGCGTTCTGCTGCCGGAAGCGCGCTCAGGCTTAATCTCAGCCGTTACCGTAACGGCTGTTGCACTGCTCTCCTACTCCGCCATGTCAGGTGTCGTAGGTGGAGGCGGGCTCGGCGATCTTGCGCTCCGCTACGGCTATATGCGTTTCCGTACGGATATTATGATCGTCACTGTTGTTATACTTGTCCTTTTCGTTCAACTTTTACAAATGCTTGGTGATCGGATGGTCGCCAAATACAACCGCAAATAAGACATCATCGATTATTGGAGGTCATTTTATCATGAAAAAACTTTCTGTTTCACTGGTTGCTCTATTCTTCGTGTTGGCGCTTGCTGCTTGCGGACAAAAACCGACTGAGAACCAAGCTAGCAC
>NZ_JBFTQB010000390.1:0-7753 GCF_056398785.1 Paenibacillus sp. 01T422
CCTAATGTCCTATTCGTTTTTATGACTATTGTAGCATAGTTGTCCTGCTTTTATTTTTTCTCTCAGCCTACACGTCTCGCCAGGCCCATGTTAACATAGAATGAGATGGAAAAACATACCTAAAGTGTGTACAACAAAGGGGGCTATTATGGATCTAGAAATGCGAGTAGCCGCATTGGAAAAGAAAGTACAAGAGCTCGAGCAGCTCCTTGACCATGCGCTCGACCGAAAAACGACTTCAGGGTCTCAACGCTCTGTCACACCAGCTCCTTCCGTGGAGCATCCCGAGCCAGCTCCACGTCCTACCCTCCAGCAGGAAACGTGGATTCCCGCCGCAGAACCTGCTCCACCAAGAGATTGGGAGCATTTGATCGCCCGCGTCTGGCTGCCGCGCATTTTTATCATCGTCTTCCTGCTTGGCGTTCTCTGGGGCTTTACAGCAGCCGTGAGTGCCGGCTTCATTACTGAACCGGTCCGCTGCCTACTCGGTGTTGCCGCAGCAGGTCTTATGTATTGGCAAGGCGAAGCGCAGATGCGCCGCAAACGCACAGCGTTGGGGCAAGTGCTGTTAGGAGGAGCAAGCGGGGTGCTCATCTTATCGCTTTTCGCTGCTCATATGCTGTTTGAGCTGCTTCCGTCATGGCTTGCTTTTGTACTTTACGTTCTTTCTATTGCTGCCAGTGTGTTTACAGCGGTTCGCCACCGTTCGCAAGCCCTTATGATTATTACCCTGCTCGCAGGTTATCTCGTTCCATTCATGGTCGACTCGGCACATCCGAATATGTGGGTTTTTGCTGGCTATGAAGGTCTCTTTTCCATGGCTATGATGTTGTTATCCTTGCGCTACGGCTTCCGAGGTGCTTATTTCACCGCATTTGGCGTACTTCATCTGCCTTTGATCATTTCGACCTTGCTCAGCCATGCGGCGAGTGACAAACCTGCTCTGCTTATCGTTATCATCTTGCAGCATTTACTGCTCTTCAGTGTTGCGCTTCTGCGCTCGGAGGACAGTCGTATTGGACAGCGCATCACACTGTTCCTCAGCTTTGGCCTTGTCGCAGCCTGGACATACGGTCTATACGGCACTACTGGCAACGATAGGCTCCTCTATGAGTGGATGCTGGCCTTGTGGTCACTTTTGTACATCGGCACTTCCTACTGGCTTTATCGGCAAAAGCGGACCTTCTCCGTGCATCTCTCCATCGCAACGTTCAGCCTCTTCTTATGGCTGATTTTCGTCCTGCATGCCGACCAAGCTGGATCAGCACTGTTAGTGGAAGGCGGCATCGCACTCTGCCTAGGTGTCCGCTTCCATAGCAGGCTGCAGCAAATCACCGGAGCCCTTACCTATTTCATCGGCATGCTGCTCGTTTTTGCCCATCCAATCCATGATATAGGGTCATATGAAACTTTTGCTTGGTTTGTACTCGTGGCTTCCATTGGCGCCCTCTATGCTTTCTTTCGCTCTTCTGCCAAGGAAGGCCTTGTGTCGCCAAGAATCTCCCTGCTTTTGCTATGGATGGGATTCATTCTGCTCCTCATCTTCGTCTCTCAATTAACGAATGCCTTAACGAAAGGACTGGGTGGTGATTACCAACATCTCATTCTCTCTGGTGTTTGGGCGATATATGCTGTTCTCCTCATTATCGCGGGATTGTTTGTCCAAAAAGCGAAGGCCAATCTAATCGGCATCCTATTCCTGTTTGTAACTCTGCTCAAAATTATTTTCATTGATTTACCTGACGTGTCTACCGCCATTCGGGCAATCCTCTTTATCGGGCTCGGGGCGCTTGGCGTTGGGATTTCCAGGTTATTTTATAAGCGCAAATAAACAAGTGAATGTTGGCAAAATGAAAAGCCCTCACTTCCACTGATCTAGTGGATACGAGGGTTTTTTTCACCTTTTCAGGGACAACATAGAATGTGAACTTTCCTTGAATTCATTGCATTACGTCTGAAAATAGCGTATATTCTAGACTTGCAGTTATATAATTCGAATATAATATGTATTTATTTACAAATAAATACATTCATACAGATGAAGAGGTGTATCATTCATGATTTTGAAACAAACAGCCGCAGGCGTTATCCTGCTTACGATGATGGTTACAGGAGCAGCTTGCTCTTCCGAACCCAAGAATACAGCGACTAGCCCGTCTCCAAGCGCCAGCGCAGCAGCTTCCCCGCAAGCAACAGCTGAAACGCAGGATGCTATCAACATGAAAGGCTATATCGGTGCAAGAATTGCTCAGGAGAAGGTTGGCTTCCTATTCGGAGAAGCAAAATCCAAAGATGAGAAGCTGATCCTGAATCCTATCGCAGCTGATAGCAAAGAGAAAGCCGTGAAATTCCTTTCCAGCTATTTTGATGCGGCTATGGCAGATAAATTAGCAGCTCACTATTTGACGGAACAGAAGGCAGACGGAGCTATTGTAACAAACCCGACTTCCTTTTTCCCGACGAACCTGTTAGACACTACCAAAGCGGACGTCACATTTGACACAGCTAATACGGCAGATCAAGTCAAATTCACGACGAAAGACGGCGCTACTTATACAACGAAAAAAGGCTGCGGGTCTTAAGATATATATATTTTAAAGGGGGTCGAGTTCTATTATAAGCCTGTTTCATTAAAGCTAGATGAATAACATATTTCTTTTTGATTACAAAATTCAGATGAAATTGTAAATGTGAAGCCCTTATGGCACTTTTATGGTAAAAGGTACGATAAATACTTCGTTCTGATGCTGAAATTGCCCCCATATTTTATAAATGCCACTCTTGGGGAAAATAATCGTGAAAGGTGCTGCAGGCCCTGAGCCTTTCTGCTCATTCGGGTGGACGTGGACATACTCCTTCGCGTCGGCGCTGATCGCAACCACATGCCCCAAGCTGCCCAGATAGGGCTGCAGATCGGTAATCGGCTGTTTCGTTTGGGCATCCTTGATCGTGAAGATCATATCCAGCCCCATACCCGCCATGAGATGGTCGAAAGCAAGTGTCACTTCCTTGCCGTCCACCACTTTCGTCAGCGAGGAATCCGGTTGAAGCACTGTCATCTTCGGTTCTTTCCCGTTAATCGTGACCCAGTGGGTTTGTACGGTCTCCCCACTCCCCTGCGGGGTGAAATCAGCAATCAGCTGAAAATAGCCGCTGCTAGGGAACTTTGTTTGGACTGTGAATTGCCCTTGACCGACATGCTCTGGATGAAGATGATCAAAATAAGACAGATCCTTGCTCACCACAATCAAATGCATCAGCTTCTCGTGCATGAGGTCAAAATTATCTATGGGTTTATGCCATTTATCTTGAATAAGAATGGTGATCGTCGCCTCTTCGCCCGGCATATAACGATCCATGGCAACTGATAAATGGGCAATGGCATCATCACCATGGGCATGTGTTGGCATGGCCCCCATCGTCCCTGTCATCTGCATCCCTGACATATCAATGGTCGTGTTCTGATTCCCACAAGCGGCTAAAAGAACAGCCAAACCTATGAGAAGCATAGCAAATTGTTTCATTGATTTCTTCCAGTCGTGATAGGAGTAGTCAGCATGCTTAATCCCATCGAACAGAGTCCACAGATAAATATCGTGCCACCCCAAAGCTCAGGAGACCAATCTAACGTGTGAAACAAGCGCAGATCCGCAAAGTATAGGCCCCAGATGAGAACGGGCAGCAGGAAGAAAACGCCGCGATATTGCCATGCACTGGTTTCTTTTTCTTTGATCGATTTCAGAAGCAAATCCCCGATTATCCCACTAATGAGCAGTATCACGATAGAGCCGTAGTGTGAAAATCCATCCAGCACCGCCATCAATATCGCTTCAAAAACGAAGAAATAGGTTACCGTGCCGAAGGGCAGCTTCCAGCTTCTAAGTACGAGCATGATTGGCATAACGAGCAGCATCGTTGTAACCAGGAAATCCACGACAGCTTTAGCAACTGCGTCTTCTTCCCTGGCCATCCATAAATTCTGACGAAACGACCATGCGTACATGAGAAAAAAAGCCATCACGGCAAAGGTTAGAGCCACTGAAGTCAGAGCAGGCAGCAAACGGCGAAAGCTCGGAGAAACGTCCTTCTCCGCATAACTCATCGCGCGGTATGGGCTGGTCAGAATCATCAGTGCCCCCGTCAATAGAATCAGATGTGTCGGGCTGAGGAGAGCCTCAATATTTTTCTCAATACCAAATATCGTATGCCAGAGCATATCACCAATGCCGCCGATGAAAAAGATGAGTACACCAGCGACTCCGAGCTTATATCCCGTCGGAATGGACGCTGCCCAAGTGGCATGACCGGCTCTTGTTTTGTTCTGATAAGTAATCATAAGAATCCAAATCGCACAAGCCAAATAGCCGGAGTACAAAATAGCATGCCATGGTGTAAAAAAGGTCTCAACCGCTCCATGGTTATGAGCAAATCCATCGATAAACAAGCCAACGATCAGCCACATCCCCATCACCATCGTGATGGCATGCTTCAAGATGCTAATACTACCCGCGGATTGCGTCACTTTCAGTTGCACCGACAAACGAATCAGCTCCCAACATTTGTCATGATTACCGTTCTATCATAACACAGCTATTCGCCCGATGAGACCCATGTAACTCCTTTTTTCTGCAATTCGTGGAGCCATTCTTTCGGGGCTGGTACATCGCTGACAATGATATCGAGCTCTCTTAAATCCGCAATTTTGTAGAATTGTACGAGCCCGAACTTGGAGTGATCGCAGAGCACGATGCTTTGCTTGGCGTATTTCATCATTTGCTGAGTCAGTTGACCCTTACCTTCTTCGAAGCCTGTAATCCCTTTCTCCAGCATCATGCCATCCACGGATAAGAACGCTTTATCCGCATAGAAATTTTCCACCATTTTCTCAGCCAACAGACCTGTGACCCTGGAATGCAAGGCATTTACCTTACCGCCAATTAAAAAGATATCCCCTGTGAACAATCCTTTGTTTTTGTAGTCAATTAACAAGTACAGGGCTGGTATGGAAATGGTTAGCACTGTGAGGTTTTTCTTGTTCAGTAAATAATCGATGATATGCAAGGTCGTAGTTCCGTCATCGATGAAAATAACGTCATTATCCTCCACGAGGGTGGCTGCTGCACGGCCAATTTTACGTTTCTCATCCGCGTACAGAACTTCCCTTTTCAGGTGTGACGGCTCGTCTCGGGACAAATTAATTTTGACCGCGCCGCCATATACCCGCTTCAGTTTATTCTCATCTTCCAGCTCTTCCAAATAGCGACGAATCGTCTCAGAAGAAACATCCAGCGCTTCGACCAATTCATTCGTTTTTACTTTGCCATCCAAATTCAACTGATTGAGAATATAATTCTTTCGTTCTTCACCAATCAAAGACATAAGGTTAGACCCTCCAATTTATGCATCATGCTTGCCTGATAGGGCATTACTTCGGCATTTGCCAAGCAGCCGTTCGCTTTTTCACCTTTTTTAAAATGAACTCATAAGACAAACGAACGATAATATTCGTTCCTACGATCAGGGTAGACATCGCCGCAGCAGCAGCTACGTCACCAGCATCTTCCATATTCACTAATGCGACAGCCGCAAGATTCATATCAGCAGCCCGGAGGAACACGACAGCAGATACCGTAACCATGGAATTAACGAAAAAGTACATAGCAATTTCGATAATTGCTGGAAGGGACATCGGCACGGTTACTCGCAAAAATGTTTTGTAGAAAGGAACACGCATAGACTCCGAAACGAGTTCGAATTCCTTGTCCAGCTTTTTCAGCGCAGTCGTAGCCGTAATGAAGGGAACCGCATAGAAATGCGTAATGTTCGCAAGCACGATGATCGCCATTGTGCCATAAATCCAGTTCAGGGGATTGCTTGGATCATTAAAGAAGAAAATGTAAGCAAGACCAATAACCATACCTGGAAGCGCAAGCGGTAAAATAGACAAGAAGTACCCAACCTGACGCAATCCTTTCATCGATCTGGTTTTTTCAATTAAATAAGCGAAAATAAAGGTCATGATTGTACCCACCACAGCTGTGATGAGTGAAACTTTAAGGGAGTTCCAAAACGGTTCCAGACCAGACCCTGCAACACTCGAAAAGTCATAATGTTTGAAGCTTAAACTGATATTGTACGGCCACACCTTCACCAGAGAAGCAAATACAATCGTGAGTAACGGAACCAGAATAGCAATCGAGACGATGATACAAAATGTACGATAAAATCTGTCCCGAGCTTGCCCTTCAGGCACCCGATACGGCGTGGATTTCGAAGAGAGCAACGAACGCTGTTTGCGCTCAACGAAACGATCTACAGCAAAAGCAATGATTGCCGGAATCGTGAGCAGGATCCCAACCGTAGCACCCATGGATAAATTTTGCTGTCCGATAACCTGTTTGTAAATATCCGTGGCAAGCACGTTAAACTTTCCGCCGATAGCCTGCGGAGCCCCGAAATCCGTAAAACTGGCTGTAAAACAGACAAAAATTGCGCTAATGAGGCCATATTTGACGGAGGGCAAAGTTACCGTGAAAAAGGTTTTCCATTTATTCGCGCCCAGCGATTCCGCGGCCTCATACAGTCGCTGATCGGTCATTGACAAAGCTGTGATAAAAATCAGAAAAGCTTGAGGAAATAAGTAAATCACTTCCGAGATGACGATCCCGATGGGTCCATAGATGGGTATCCTCAAACCAGGCAAGAGTCCAAAAAAACCGTGTGTAACGATGCCTTGATTCCCAAACAAGTAAGTAAGGGCAATACCATGCATCATCGTCGGTTGAAAAAGTGGCAATAACGCTACGTAGCGGAAATAACTTTTGCCGCGAATAGCCGTACGGCTTATTCCGTAGGCATAGGCGAAAGCGAGAACAACAGCTAGTACTGTAGATAGCACTGAAATCCAGATCGTGTTCGTTAGCGATTGAAGCAAGGAAGGAGTAGAGAAATACTGGACAAAGTTAGCTAGTCCAATATACTCTGCATTCTTATTCAACAAAGCTTTGCTAAATAGAAGAATCAATGGAATGAGAGTGCTTGTTGTTAAAGTGAGCACGAGCACGACAATCAACACATTTTGTAAGGTAAATAAAGCTCCAAGGTGACGGCGGATCGGCGGATTCATACTGACGATTCCCTTGTTCATTTAGGCACCTACCATAGAATCAGCTGGGAATGTGATCATCTTTTCCTGCGGGAATTCAACGGTTACTTCGGAATGTTTGACAAGCCTCAGCTGATGCGTAGCTTGCGAAGACACATCCACTGTAAGCAGCACATTCTGGTAGCCTGTGCCAACTGCTGGCTGAAGTGTCACTCTATAGAAGGCTCCGCGGAACTCGACATGCTTGACTACCGCCTTCATCCCATTRCTCGATCCAGCTGCTGATAAGCGAATATGTTCAGGACGAATGGCAAGACTTCTACGTTGCGATTGGCCACCTTGCTCCCCGTTTTCCAGGAAATTAATCGATCCGATAAAATCAGCGACGAACGCCGAATTCGGCTCTTCATAGACTTGCTCCGGCGTTCCAATTTGCACAACTTCGGAGTTTTTCATCACCACAATGCGATCTGCCATCGTGAGCGCTTCCTCTTGGTCATGCGTAACCATGACGGTTGTAATGCCAAGCTTGTCCTGCAGTTCGCAAATTTGCTCACGAAGTTTCACACGAACCTTGGCATCTAGCGCTGAAAGCGGTTCATCGAGCAGCAAGAAATCTGGAGATAGTACAATAGCGCGTGCTAAGGC
>NZ_JBFTQB010000391.1:0-6843 GCF_056398785.1 Paenibacillus sp. 01T422
GTCCATATCAACGCCTGGATATAGAATGAACATATCCGGCATGCTGTTGCCGGCTGCTTCGGTACGGAGCTTAGTCCGATATTGAGCCGACGGAATATCCTGCATTTCAATCTTAATCTCTGGATTCAACTCTTGGAATTTCTGAATTCTTTCTTTGTACAGCTGGTTATCTACGTTCGGGGTGGACCAGTTTTCCTCCAAAGTGAGCGTAACTTGTTGTTTCGAGGCGGGTTGTGTTGATGTTTGCGTTTTCCCTACTTCTTTTGCCGGCTCAGCTCCATTACTGCAAGCTGTAATTGTCAGTAAAGCAGCTGAAGCAGCAGCTAACACCGATTTTCTAATCACTCCATGAATCATCGATGAACCCCTCACTTTATGTTATTATTTTTAACATCCATCTTACGCCTTTATTATATGATACCGTTTACCAAGTTTGTATCCCACCAATTTATCATATTGTCTGAATTTTTAATGTAATATAATCTAACATAACGAAAGAGTGACCTAATTGCCACAACTATATACGGAAGCTGCTAAAATTGACTCCGCCCGATAAATGGCCTAAAATGGGGCCATACTTTCCATAATATGAATACCAAATTCAGAAAATAAAAGGAGATATCTCATGACCTTACACAATCAAACAGCCATCATTACGGGAGCTGGAAAAGGGATCGGTAAAGCTGCTGCCATTGCCTTGGCGAAAGAGGGAGTTAATCTCGGATTATTGGCGCGCAGCCGTGCCGACCTCGAGTCCCTGCAACAAGAATTGACAAGCGCATACGGCGTCAAAGTAAGCATTGCTACAGCGGACATCTCCAAGCGAGTAGAAGCGGTACGTGCCGTGGATTTACTAATCGGGGAATTGGGTTCCCTGGATATCCTGCTCAATAATGCTGGAACGGCACAGTTCGGCACATTGGTCGATATGGATCCCGATCAATGGGAGCAAATTATCCAAACCAATCTCATGGGTACGTATCATGTGACTCGCGCCGCCCTGCCAACCATGTTGAGTCAAAATGGCGGAAGCATCATTAACATTGCATCGACCGCAGGGGAGCGAGGTTTTGCCACCGGTTCAGCCTACTGCGCATCGAAATTCGCTGTCATCGGAATGACAGAAGCGCTCCTTCAAGAGGTTCGCAAATCGAACATCCGTGTAACTGCGCTTACGCCATCCACCGTGAATACAGAGCTTTCTGTCAAAGCGGGCCTGCCGATAGGTGATGAGGACCGTATGATGCAGCCGGAGGATGTGGCTGAGCTCATCTTGGCAGCTTTGAAATTGCCGCAGCGCGTTTTCCTGAAAACAGCAGGGATCTGGACGACGAATCCGCAATAGTTAGCGCCGAGAGCAGCAGAAAGACCGATAAAAGCCCAATTTATTGGGGATTTATCGGTCTTTCTTTTCATTTCCGGTAGATAAGTTGGAACAATTTACCTTTATTCGAGCTGCTTGATCATTCCGCTCCGTAGTCCAGCTTCATGGGGATGATCCACTGGGCCGCCTCCGCTGGGATAGAGGGAAATTCTACCGTTATTCTGCACCAAATTGGGGCAGGGAGTGAAATAACGGTAGAAGCTCTATCTATATCGTCTCGGACGCGATCCACACCCCGCCTCCGCTGGGATAGAGGGAATCTACCGTTATTCTGCACCAAATTGGGGCAAGGAGTGAAATAACGGTAGAAGCTACATCTATATCGTCTGTGGCGGCTGAAAGTAGCTGGATTTGATCAAATTAGCGGTAGTAATGCCAGTTAACTCAGCAAAAGTGGATCATACGCAGAAAGTAGCAGGAGAAATCGGCGTTATTGATAAGTGATCATGCCATTCCGGCAATGCACTCCTTCATTCCACCCCATTGCCCAGCTCCTCGGGCGCGATCCACACCCCGCCTCCGCTGGGATAGAGGGAAATTCTACCGTTATTCTGCACCAAATTGGGGCAGGGAGTGAAATAACGGTAGAAGCTACATCTATATCGTCTCTGGCAGCTGAAAGTAGCTGGATTTGATCAAATTAGCGGTATTAATGCCAGTTAACTCAGCAAAAGTGGATCAGACGCAGAAAGTAGTAGGAGAAATCGGTGTTATTGATAAGTGATCATGCCATTCCGGCAATGCACTCCTTCATTCCACCCCATTGCCCAGCTCCTCGGGCGCGATCCACTGGGCCGCCTCCGCTGGGATAGAGGAGGAATCTGAAGAATCTACCGCTAATTGGTGCTGCTGCTGAAAATCCCCCATCCCCTCGGCAAGTAATTTCCTGCCGCAGAGAAGGGCGCAACCCTCTCCACTCCTATAAATACGTGTAATTCTTATTAATTATCAGCGCGTTGATTCTCCACTGCAAGCCTTCGCAGGTACGAAATCTCAACTTCACGTAACCGTCCATTTTTTGCGTTATTGGCAAAATATCCGTTGCAAATTCGCCCACTTTCAGCGTTTTCTCCGGCTTCCACGTGCTTTGCCCAACGATTTCTACCTCTGTATATGAAGACGCCTCTTCATCGCCAGATACGAAGAGCAAATCGTATCTCCCTTTTGGCAGCTCCACCACAAACGTCGCTTCGCTCTCTCCACCGATAAAATCCCTTCGCAGCTCGTCCGGGCCCCCGCGATCGATCGCTCTGAGATCCCCCRCACACTCCCAGCCGATGCCGGAATAAGGCTTAAACATCGACTCGCGTGTTACTTTACGGAACGTCTGACCGAGAACACCTTCTACATGAACCTGTCTGGGAAGCACGTTGTTATAATCCTTCTCCAACGAGTCCACGCCAAAATCAAAGCGGTAAGCAGCCAGTCTAGATTCTCGGGAATTGCCAGAGTAATAATCAAAGGTGAAATGGTCGAGCAATCTAGCATGCTGGGTGTCAGCATTTTTACCAAGAAACACTCGCCGATGTGTATGAGCTTTATGCACAAGCGGATAGACTCTCTTGGCGTCCCGCGCATCACCCCCGTCTCGTCCAGCGTCCCGTCCATCGTTCTGTTCTGCGTTCTGTCCAGCGTCCCGTCCAGCGTTCTGTCCAGCGTCTCGTCCATTGTTCTGTCCAGCGTCCCGTCCAGCGTTCTGTCCATCATCTCGTCCATCGTTCTGTCCATCGTCCCGTCCAGCGTTCTGTCCATCGTCTCGTCCAGCCTCCTGTCCACCAGAATCAACAGCAAATAACCCAGCTGCTACAGACTCCCCACGAGGATAAACCGCATACTCCCCGTTCTTCTCCGTATCAAACGAAATCCGTCCATCTTCTTCCAGATGATTTACTCTGATCCATGATTGACCCTCTCTTCTCAAAACCATCACGTTATCGCCAACGTGAAACGAGTTGCGAATAACAACCTTCTTCCCAGCTTTACTTAGGATAGTCACCCAAGTGGTTCGGCCATTTGTCAGCTCTGCGCTAACTTCGAAGGCGCCTACTGCCAGCAGGCCTCGAAAGGAGCAATGGCTCCATTCCTCATACTGCTYCCTATCTACCTCATGCTCGTAGAGACCAATCGAAAGCTCCGGCTCCGGCTCACCAGAAGGCACCGCCGGGAATACTTCGATCACGCCATCATAGCTCTGCAGCAGCATTTCGTTCACTGCTGCAACCAGTTCGCCAGAAGCCTCCATCATGTGGGGATGGTATAACGGCTCATTCGTGATGTTACAATAGTTCATCCAGCGTTCCGTTTCTTCCRCAAACAAGCCGTTGCTCCTGAGCGACAAGTCGATGCCTTGCTCATAGAGCAGCCTAAGTGCCGTGTTGCCCTTCCCCAATCGGGAAGCAGCACAGGAAAGCCAACCGAACTGAAACATGCCGTATTCCGTCCGATTTGCTGCATATCGAAGCGTATTCTCTCCTCTTTTTCGCAGATGAGGCTCGCTGTATTTATTAATTTCTCCAATGGGATAAATGGGCATAAGGAGCGAAGGATGCCGCAAATGCATGTCGGCAGGCGCCCATTCCGAGTCCAGAAAGACATCGCCGTACGAATTGGAAACAGCCGTTGGATACGAAGCCAAGCTATCCACAATCGCTATCCACTTAAGTCGGTCAGCTTCTGCTTCACCAAGCAGCTCGCCCGCTTCCACAGCTATCTTCAGCAAATATTTGATAGCAGCAAGGGAACAAGTCGAGTTACGAGTCAAAGGCCCCTGCTCCGGGGAAATGTCTGGGAATACCTCATAACGTCCTGATTGCTCATTCACCTGTAAATAACCTTCGAAAAATCTGGCAATCTGCCTAAACAGCGGATAAGCCTTTTCCCTTAGGAAGTCGAGGTCCATGCTGTAGCGATAATAGTCCCAAAGGAATTGCGCGCACCAAGGCCAAATACTGACATACAAGGCATGCGGATAATCACCCGCAACGCCTTCAATCCCATGAAACTGCTGCGACATCTGCTCAGCAAGCTCCACATAAGAGAGCAGCCCCTCATTGAACGCTTCGGCGACGTCAAGGCGATTAGCCGTATAAAGCGGCCAAAATGCCGCTTGAATATTAACGTCCCAGTACCACATGCTGCCCCACTTCGTTGGCTGCTTAATATCCCACAAGCCGTTCAATCCGCATGCTTGCTCGCGCATTCTGCCACCTTTTCCGCTGCTGCAGGCGATTGCGTATAGATTGATATACCAGAGATCTTCAATCATTTTATCCGGCAAGGTGATGGAGGCGCGAGACCAGAAGCTCCTCCAATAGGCTTGATGATGCTCCACCATCTCTTCCACGTGTGAAGTTGGCTTCGTCAGCCTCATCAGAGCAGTCGAAACCAGTTCCTTGGTCTCCTCCTCTGTTACCACCGTTGTTAGCAGTGTCAGGGTTGCCTCCGCATCGCGAAGGGCTATTCGCAGACTATCATCGGGACCTGCAACAACACTACCTTTGGCTCCGACAATCCTCATCATGACGACGAATGAGAACGGATCGTAGTGCTCCTTCTCTTCACCATCCGGGTAGAAAGCGCCCACGTAATAAAACGTCATATCATCCAATTGATGATACGTCACATTCATATCCACATATCTTCTACGGGGGACAGATACTGCTACCGAGGGTAACAACGCCTCATTCGTCTGACGAATGGTGGTGATGACATAATCGCCATCTTGCGCAATCATCGTGCTCACGCCAAGCTTATCCGCATCTTTTTCCAGATCTAACTGAACAACTGCCCTATCAACATCAAGTGATAACGAATAATGATCAGGGTCCGAAAGCACTTTGGATGGAAAAAGATGAATTTCCCCGGTCGGATAATGGGAGGTCCCACCCGAGGGTTTGCCATATTTCCTGTACATGCTGTTCGCGTTTAACGCATCACCATATAGAAATAATGGACCTTGTTCGGGATTACGATAGCACTCTGCAGCCAGCTTTTTCAATTCGTCAAATGTACGTCCATATTGAAAGGTGAAATCTGGACCTTCGCYATGTCGGTACTTCTTGCTGTAACGATGAAGCTTTTGATAATAAACTTCATAATGATTGAGCGCAAGCGTCAGCTTATTCTCTTCGAAATAGGCCATACCACCAAAGTGCCCATTGCCGATCGGCAACGCCTCATTCCAACTGCTCGGAGCATGGCCGCATATTTAATGGTTTCTCCGATAGCATACTTGTCATCGCCGCCACCTGCCATCATCGAGTCCGTATTGTTGGAAATCAGAATTTCACGGAGCACAAGCTGGAGAGGATACGCTTCACGGTTCCGCAAATACACAAGCGCGTTAAAGTAAGAATTCCAATGCCCTACTGCATACCACAAAATCATAACGGCAATAACGGGCATCGAAAGCGGGATGACGATTCGGAATAAAATCACCCAATCATTCGCGCCATCCATCCTGGCCGACTCCTCCAAGCTGACCGGGATGCCTTGAAAAGAAGTACGCATAATAATCATATTAAACGTATTGATCGCACCCGGAATAAGGATGGCCCACATCGTATTCATCATGCCAAGAGAGTTCACGAGCAGGTAACTCGGAATAAGTCCACCATGGAAAACCATCGTAATGACGATAAAGAACATGATGATATTTTTAAAATAGAGATTCTGCCTGGACAATACATAGGCGCCAATTGCCGTCATAAGCAAGTTAATCGTCGTTCCTAGCACGACATAGATTAGCGTATTCTGATAGCCTTTCATAATCATCGGATTCTCGAAAACAGCCTTATAGGCACCAAGATCGAACCCTGCCGGCTTGAGCATAATACCTCGATGCTGCAGCAGTGATGTCGCATCACTAAGCGAAGCGAATGCCACGTACAAGAAGGGATACAGCGTGACAGCGCAAAGCACGAGCATCAACAGCATATTGAAGTAGCCAAATGTTCGCTCTCCACTGGTTAGTTTCATGTGCAAATCTCCTTACCACAGTTTGTTCTCGCTGATTCGTTTGACAAAGCTATTAGCCGCAACGATCAGAATAAAGCTGATCACCGAGTTAAATAACCCGACAGCTGCCGTGAAGCTATAGCTTGCCTCTAATACCCCTTTGCGATAGACATAGGTCGATATCACGTCTGCTGTTCCATAGGTAAGCGGATTGTAAAGCAAAAGCACCTTCTCGCTGCCAACCGTCAGCATATTGCCCATTTGCAAGATAAACAGGATCACAATTGTCGGCATGATGCCTGGAATCGTAATGTGCAGCGTTTGCTTCCAGCGGTTAGCCCCATCCATCCTGGCCGCCTCATACAGCGTCGGATCGATCGTCGCCATTGCTGCCAAATAAACGATAGAACCCCAACCAATTCCTTGCCATATGCCAGACGAAACGAATAGAAAGCGGAACCAGTTCTCATTCTGCAAGAAATCAATCGGCTCGATGCCAAAGA
>NZ_JBFTQB010000392.1:0-5572 GCF_056398785.1 Paenibacillus sp. 01T422
TCTCAAGCGAGTGGTTTCGAACGATGATCGTTTCGCAAGTGGTATGGAAGGAAACAGGCTGGGGAACGATTATTTTCCTGGCAGCGCTGGCTGGGGTGGACCCGCAGCTGTATGAAGCTGCAAGAATCGATGGTGCGAACCGGTTTCGCCAATTGTGGCATATTACACTTCCGGCCATCCGCAGCGTCATTGTCATATTGTTCATCCTTCGGTTGGGGTCGTTCCTCGATACCGGCTTTGAACAAATCTTCTTAATGCTGAACGCCATGAACCGCGAGGTAGGCGAAGTCTTTGATACGTACGTTTACAACGTCGGGATTCAGCAAGGTCAGTTCAGCTACAGTACAGCAGTCGGATTGTTTAAGTCGATCATTGGGCTGGTGCTGGTGGTTGGGGCCAATCGGTTGGCCAAAAAATTCGGCGAAAGCGGTCTGTATTAAGAAGGGAGTGGTGTTCGATGATTAACAAAAGCATAGGCAGCCGCATCTTTGACGGCTTCAATTACACATTTCTGGCGTTGTTTGCTCTCGTCACGCTGCTGCCGTTTATCTACATTATTTCGGTTTCATTTGCAGAGCCGGAAGAAGTGCTCAGACGGGGATTCATTTTGTTCCCTACTTCCTTCTCGTTGGAAGGTTACCGCTACATTTTCTCGACACAAACGATCGTGAACAGCTTATTCGTAACGATCGGCATTACGGTGGTCGGTACATTTATCAATCTTTTGTTCACCTCACTGCTCGCTTATCCACTTTCGAGGCAGGATTTTGAAGGAAGAAAGCTGTTTATGATGCTGATCGTATTCACGATGCTGTTTCACGGTGGGATTCTGCCAACATTCCTTGTCGTTAAAGCGCTTGGCATGCTCAACAGCTACTGGTCTCTGCTGATTCCTAACGCGATTAGTGCCTTTAATCTCATCGTTGTCGTGAGCTTTTTCCGGCAGCTGCCGGAGGGCCTTGAGGAAGCGGCCAAAATCGACGGCTGCAGTGATGTGGGCTTGCTTTTCCGAATAGTGCTGCCGTTATCGGCGCCAGTGCTGGCTACGTTTGCCTTGTTTTATGCGGTAGGCCATTGGAACACCTTTTTCAACGCGATCATGTACATTAACGATTCGAAAATGTGGCCGATTCAAGTCTGGCTAAGGCAGATCGTCATTTTATCCCAAGGCGGGATCGGTGATTCGACGCAGTTCGATCAGAACTATATTGCGCCTCCATCGCAAATCATTAAGATGGCCGTCATTGTCATCTCAACGGTGCCGATTTTGCTAGTTTATCCGTTCTTGCAGAAGCATTTTGCCAAAGGAGTCATGATCGGTTCTGTAAAAGGTTGAACAGGCTCCCGAAAACTATTGTGATTGGGAAGCATTCATATAAAATAAGACTATGGGGAGGCATTGCCACAATGAGAAAACACGCGGGAATGAGAAAAAGCGGTTTGGCTGCAATGGGAATGATGGTTGGCGCTGCTGCGCTGCTGGCCGGTTGTGGAAACGAGGCGAGTCCAGCTGCAGGAGGGAATGCKGGTACAAGCAGTGTGCCTGCAAGCAAGGAACCCTTGAAACTAAGTGTCATGACCCTCATGTATGCGGAACCGCCAAAAGCGGACAGCGAAGTGCAAAAGCAGATTGAAGCTTATACGAACACGAAATTGGACATCTCCTGGGTTCCCAACTCTTCTTACAAAGAAAAGGTCAATGTCACGATCGCGTCCGGAGAGCTTCCCAAGGCGCTGCTTGTGCAGAATAACAAGGATTCGAACATTTTGAGCGCTGTGCGTGCAGGCGTGTTTTGGGAAGTGGGTCCTTACCTCAAGGACTATCCGAATCTGTCTAAAATGAACCCAGCGGTCTTTGACAATATTAAAGTGGATGGCAAAATTTATGGTCTATATCGCGCCCGCGACTTGTCGACTTACGGGGTTATTTTCCGCAGCGACTGGTTGAAAAACGTAGGCTTAAGCGAACCGAAAACGCTCGATGATTTATATAATGTTTTTAAAGCGTTTACACTTGGCGATCCGGATAAAAACGGCAAAGCGGACACCGTTGGTCTGACGGAGGAGAAAACGATGGACGGTTTTGGCGTCGTAGCTTCCATAATGGGCGCTCCGAACTCCTGGGAAGTGAAGGATGGCAAATTAAGCCCTGATTTCTTAGCGCCAGAGTATTTCGAAGCGATGAAATTTTATAAAAAACTGTACGACGAGAAGCTCATTAAACAGGACTTCCCTGTTCTGAACAATCAACAGAAGAAAGATGATATCAACCAAGGCAAGGCTGGGGCGGTTATCTCGAATATGATTGACGGAGCTGGTTATCAGGCATCGCTTTCCAAAACGTTCCCTGGTGCGAACGTAGACGTCGTCTCTCGGATCAAAGGGCCCAAAGGTGAGAGACTGCCGGGCGGCGTAGGCTATAACAGTGTGTTCATGTTCCCGAAATCAAGTGTGAAAACGGAGGCGGAATTAAAGCAAATTCTGGGCTTCTATGATAAAATTTCCGATCAGAAGATGCTGGATTTGCTGGGCTGGGGTGTCGAAGGCAAACATTACAAGATAGAAGATGGCAAACCGGTATTTATTGATCAAAAGCTGCAGGATACCGAAGTAGGCTCCAGTTATCTACAGCTTCAAATTGCTAAGTATACGGCAAAAACGACAGGAAAAGAAACGCCGCTCATGGAGAAATACGGCAAAATGATCAAAGAAAACGAGGCGATCGCGGTCAACAATCCGACGAATCCGCTCGTTTCCGAGACCCAAACGACCAAAGGCAGCGAGCTGAAGCCGATTATTGATGATGCCCGTACGAAATATATTCTGGGGAAAATTGATGAGGCAGGCTGGAAGCAAGCCATTGAGCAGTGGAGAAAAGCCGGCGGCGATAAAGTTATTGAGGAGTTCAGCGCACAATACGCGAAGAGTGGCAAGTAAGGCAGGAAAATAGCAGAGGCGACCATGAAGGTAGGATTCTACTTTCATGGTCGCCCCTTATGCATATGGCAAGCTCAATTCCATCCTTTAGCAACAATGGGTTTCTTCTTGGTTTTTTTGAACAATCTATAAAATAGGCCGAGTTCCTTTTTCCGTTTGAGAGTGAGTTTAATACCTTCAATCAGCAGCATTGACCTAAGTTCATCGCGACGATTCAAAGTATGCAGTCTTTTGATAAATAGCTTGTCCATGCGAACATCCCTCCCATTCATCTATCTCCATTATAAACGGGATCTGCGAATTTGATTGTCGCATTGTAGAGATGGTTTTCACTTGTTTTGTCGAAAATGGATCGGGCAGGCCTCGATTTCCTTCAAGTCCCTATAGGCAGATGAATAACTGTGCAGTATTATCTAACGTAGGGTGATTTCATATGTTTATTTCTCCTATGCTTTTGCAAGACGCCAAAGATAATAGGCCTTATAACAGTAAACATCATGTGGCGGAAGTTAAGCTAGACGGTTTTAGGTGTATTCTTTCTAATATGGACAAACTATATGTATATACGAAAGACAATCAATTGGTGACTCACAAATTTCCTGAATTGTTCCAATGTCCGATTCCCGAAGGTACGGTACTTGACGGTGAATTGGTTATTTTGGATGATCAAGGTAAAACGGACTTCGAAGCGATGTCAGCAAGATTTTTAACTCCGACAGATTTATCTCCTGTTGTATTTTGCGCATTTGACATTTTAAAATACAAGGGGATTGATGTCACTGGATTGCCGTTGCTGGGACGTAAGGAGCTGTTGGACCAAGCTTTCATTGAGAATGACAGGTACAAAAGGGTGAAGGTTTACGAGGGGAAAGCAGTGGATTATTTTGAGAAAATCCGACAGGATGGGCTTGAGGGCATCATTTTGAAGTCAAAAAAAGAAAGTTTCAAGTACGAAAGCAACAAGCGCTCCAGACAATGGAGAAAAGTGATTAACTGGACTTATGCAGATGTATATATTACTGGTTACAGGAAAAATAACTTTGCTTTACTGGCTTCAATTGATTCAGCGAATGGATTGAAAATTCCGGTTGGTGTAATTGAAACGGGGATAACATCTCTGCATCAGAAGGCGCTGGATAGCGTGAAACACCGCTTAGTCTACAAAGAAGACAACCATTTCGCTTATATGGAACCGCGGCTCATGGCCAAAATTAAGACGAAAAGCTGGACGAGAAACGGAAGGCTTCGCTCTCCGGTTTTTATGGAGTTTGTGATGTGAAAAAACAAAAAAGACTGGATCACCAAGCAGGAAATGGTGGTGCAGTCTTTTCTCTGTACATTCAGTTACTTACATGCGTCTGAAGTTACCATTGTTGCTGCCACTTAGCTGTTGCTCAGCGATTTGGATCAATCTTCTCGTAATGTGTCCGCCGATTGCGCCGGTATCGCGAGTAGCCATGTGGCCATAATACCCGTCCTGAGGAATCTGAATACCTAGTTCCTGAGCGACCTCATATTTCATTTGCTCAAGAGCTGATTTTGCTTGTTGCACAAGTAAGGAATTGCTTCTACTGCTAGCCATCTGGATTCACTCCTTTATTTGGTGTATGAGTATTTTGTGGAAATTATGGTTTTTTATTCATGTATTTGGAAAATATTTTTTTTGGCTTTTTGGATGCGCTTTCATTATGGGTTGGAAAATTTTGATTCATGTTTTCAGGAAAACCCCGTGTTACAATCGGAAAGATCGATTTAGGATCAAAAACTTAGAAGGCCGAAGCTTCTTAGGAAGCACGGGGGACCCATTCTTTGGGGTGAAGCCGCTATCTAAGCGACCGGGTGATTACTCTTTGACCCGAATCCGACAGCTAACCTCGCAGGCCGCAAAAAGGAGAGATTTTTATGTTGAAACGCTACAAAAAGCTAGTCCTTACCGGAGCTATTGGACTGAGCGTCCTTATGAGCTCAAGCGCGGTCATGGCCGCGTCCGCTACGCATACGGTGTCAGGCAACGATACCATGTGGTTGATCTCCCAGAAGTATGGCGTGAGTCTCACTTCGCTCATTCAGGCCAACCCTCAGGTTGCCAACCCGAATGTGATCTGGGCCGGGATGAAGTTGAACATTCCTGGCAGCACGGGTACAAGCGGTGGTTCCCAGGCACCAACTCCGTCAACACCTGCGCCATCAACACCAGCTACACCTGCTCCAGCGCAATCTGCTTATGCCAGCCAAGTCGTAACATTAGTTAACCAGGAACGTGTAAAAGCTGGGTTAAAAGCACTAACAAGCGATAGCGCGCTTTCAGCTATGGCGTTGGACAAAGCTAAAGATATGTACAGCAACGGCTATTTTGATCATACGTCGCCGACCTATGGGTCACCTTTTGATATGATGAGCACTTATGGCATTCGTTATTCCTATGCAGGTGAGAACATTGCCAAAGGACAACCTACGCCTGATGCCGTTATGAAAGCATGGATGAACAGCACGGGTCACCGTCAAAATATATTGAGCCCTAACTACACCAAGATAGGTGTTGCCTATTATAACGGAGAATGGGTGCAGGAATTCATCAGTAATTAATCACCAGTAGTAACTAATTATCAGCCTAATTCAAGAGCAGCCCTTGTGA
>NZ_JBFTQB010000393.1:0-5571 GCF_056398785.1 Paenibacillus sp. 01T422
ATGCACATCGTAGGACCACTGAGCGAGCCGGTCCTTCACTTCCGTGAAGAGGGTGGCATCATCTTCGATCAGCAATATTTTAAACATAAGGAATCACCTGCTTGGGATAAATTTCTAACATTCATTTTAATGGAAAAAAGCGGCAAGTGCGAATGCGCATGGACAGTCTCCACCGCCAAACACAAAAGAACCTCAATCTCCACAAAATGTGGAAATTAAGGTTCATCTTATGTGCTTATTGAGCTGGCGTAGGAAGAGGCTTCGCATTCTTAGCTTCCTCAGGTAATTGGATGTCTATCGGCTGATTCACATCCTGATAGGTCATGGACATGGTCATATCCACATGATCAAGCGGAATACTCGGATCTTCGCCATATTCCACGATGTATTCTCCATCCATGCTGACAGGAAGTTTGGTCTGCTCATCTACAGTAAGCACAGCGGATAAGGAAACGCTCATTCCTGCAATCGCAGGGGAGTTAAGAACCTCTTTGAACGCGTCCTGGCTGCCGCCAAGTCCACTCAATGTTTTGACAATATCGGCGGTGTTGGTCAACTTGCCTCGGATAGAGACCTTGCGCTGCTTCTGTCCATCCTTCTCGGTTGTGCCAAGATCCTTGTAGAAGAAATATGGCGTTACCAAGGTTTTGCTCACGTCCATGCTTTTCTTCTGCAGCTCCATCAGCTGCTCGAAGGTAAATGGCATCTGCTTGGACATATCAATCCATTCAATGCCGTCATTCGTTGCATTAGGCATCGACATGAAAGTACCTTGGCTGACCATGTATTGGTCCATTTTGATTGTTTTCATTACCATATCTGAACCTGGTGCGGTAGTCGTAATGGATTGATGAAGGCCTTGATCTTTATTGTAGCTGATGTCTGATTTGACAGATGTCTGCAGGTTGTCCAAAGGATATCCCGCATTGGGATGAAACTGGATTTGCATGCCCATCTCCATGTGACCGCGGAACGTTTTCAGATCAGTTGGTGAAGCAGGATCAGCAACCAGCCAGGAGGACACCGAAGGGTCGTTCGCTAACGCTTTTTTGATGGCTGATCCTGCCGTGTCAAGAGTAATTCCGGCAGTTTGGCCGCTGAAATCAACGCTGAATTCGTTCTGCAAAGCGGCGCTTGCCTTACTGTCAGCTAAACCGAGGAATCTCCCTAGAATGAGGGATGCTTCTGCGGGGCTGACCGCTTGGTTCAGACGGAAGGTGCCGTCCGAATATCCCTGTAGGATTTGACGTTCACGCATGATACGTACGGTGTCAGCATAAGGAGAATCCGGACTGACGTCAGTAGGCAAAACAGTTTGCTTATTCGAAGGTGTCAGTTTCAGTTCGTCGGTGATTTGTTTAATGAATTGCCCGCGTGTAATAAGTGCGCTATCATCCGCTGTTGCGGCAGAGACTGATAATGTAGGGAGGGCTAGTGTCAGTCCCAATGTAGAGAGTAATGACATACGTTGGATAGGATGCATGACGATTCTTCACTCCTTTAAGTTTTATACCATCCTATTAAAACTACCATGTTTTTCATGATTTACGCTAGTTTTGGTCATGGCTGTTAGATGTGAGGTTTGATGTGAGCCTGCAAATATCGCATAATGGGGGGAGATAAGAAGGACTGGATAGAGGAGCGTTCATAGAATGGCTAAGAAAAAAGAACAAGAGACGGTCAAACGTCTTGCCCCAGATTTTACACTGCCTGCATCGAGTGGCAGCAGCGTATCCCTGCATGATTACAAAGGGAAAAAGGTGGTTATCTACTTTTACCCACAAGATAACACGCCGACCTGTACGCAGGAATCCTGCGATTTCCGCGATTATAACGGGAAGTTCGCCGAGCTCGGGGTCGAAGTAATCGGCATTAGCCCTGATGAACTGAACGCCCATCATAAATTTATCGCGAAATATGAGCTGCCTTTCCTACTGCTCTCTGACAGCGACCACCAGGTGGCCGAGAAGTACGGGGTATGGGCACTCAAAAAACTGTATGGCCGTGAGTACATGGGCATTGTACGCTCGACTTTTCTTATTGACGAGGAAGGATACATCGTGAAGGAATGGAGTAAGGTGCGGATAAAAAACCATGTTCAGTTGGTGCTGGATGCGGTTGAGGTACTGTAATAGAAGGGGCTGTCGAGATATTTTCGGCAGTCTTTTTGTTTTTTTATTTTGATTTCAGATAATTAGGTTTAAAATTTAGGAGGCTGAATAATAATATATTTAAGTTATTTTAAGTTACATTAAGAATAATTAAGAAGATGGTTGAAACTTCCAAATTAATTAGGTAGACTGGAGATGTGGGGTGATGTTAATGCCTATTACATATGCGGAAAAGAATTTTTTTAGTAAACATTCCAATGAAATCGCATTGGAATTACTGAAGTTAGGCAGTTATGACAACAGTGTGTTGTTGTTCAAGGTACTGGCACATGCAGTGAAGAATAATGACGTAATTGTTCAGTCACTAGATGAATCGATCTTTGAAAATGAAGAGTTATTCAAAGAAAAATTCTCTCATCTCTTAGAGCATGCTCTGGTTCAAGCTACAAAACAAGAAGTTCCTAATACTTTTGCAAACGAACTGACTGAGTCCGTTGTTAATTTGACACCAGTTAAAGAATTTACACCTGGAGAGTTGTCCAAGTATTTTGGAGTCAGTGTGGTAACTATTCATAATTGGATGGATCAAGAACGTTTTGTTGGTATCAAACGCGCGAAAGGTAACAAGCATAATTACATTCCAGAAGATACCGAGTACATTACTCCATCTGGAAAGAGAATTATGGTTAGAGACGTCGTTATGATGTGGCATAAACAAGAATCCGAAAGTGTCCAAATGCCTGAGGAAAGTGACTTCGCTTACTACACACGTCAAATTGCTATGTATGAAGAAAAATACGGTGGCGAATTCAAATGGACGCTCGGTGCCAAAAGCAACTTGAACCCCGAAGAAGAAACCGATGCTCAGGTCTGGTGGCACTTGCTCAGGAGGCAAAAGGTTGAGTTTAGAGATTCTAAAGAGTAATTTTTACATGAAGTTTCACGCCCATTATCATCAGAATGGAACACCGGTTAGGATAACTAAGTATGATCCTTTCCATATTCACAATCATACGGATGGACGTATGGTTAATGAGAAGTTCCGTGAACTTAATGACATTCTTGAGTTTATTCGCATCAGGCAGTTTTCTTTAAAAGAAAAATAAAAAGCTATCCCCCCGATTTGGGAGGATAGCTTTTTTCGGTTGCTGCTAAGCCGAATTACGATAGATGGGGGATGCTAAGGGTTACTTTAGAACACTTCTCAAAATACTGCTAGCCAAGAGACATACTACCCGTTTATCTCCCATATACTCTATCAGTTAGTAAAATGATAGAACAAGCGGAGGGATCATCGCATGCGTTTTCAAGTTCAACATGCAGCCAGTAAACGGAAAAGTATTCAACTCACTATGGTCATCCTACTACTAGTTTCACTGTTTCTCTCTGCTGTCCCTGTAAAGGCCACGGAGGAGGATGGAAACTCCGCAAAAGATGAGCAAGAGATCTATCAAAAGCTCAAAACGGGCAAGCGCCTGCAGCAGGAAGAGAAAAAATATGTAACACCTGAGCAGCCTACGGTTTATTTAACCTTCGATGATGGTCCTAGCAAGCTAACGGGCAAGGTTCTAGATATTTTAGAAAAAGAAGGTGTGAAAGCTACGTTTTTCGCGCTAGGCGAACAAGCCAAAGAACATCCAGATCTGGTGAAAAGAATTTTGAAAGATGGACATACCTTAGGCAATCATTCCTATGATCATGTATATAAAGAGCTTTATAGCGATTTCCAAACGTTTTGGGATCAAATTCAGCGCAGTGAGGAAGTGTTCGCCGACATCGCAGATACCCGCCCGCAATTGGTGCGCGCTCCCGGAGGAACCTACACGAATTTCGATGCCTATTACTACTATTTAATGGATAAAGCGGGTTATACCGTCGTGGACTGGAATGTAGACAGCGGAGATTCGAAGAGAGCTCATGTACCGGCGAGTGAGATCTGGCAAACGGTGAAGGAATCGCCGCTTGAGCACGAATTGACGGTTCTGTTTCATGATGGCACGGGGCATGAATCGACGGTAGAGATCCTGCCTAAAGTGATCGAATACTATAAAAATCTGGGCTATGCCTTCGCGCCTCTGACAACTGATGTGAAGCCGAAGCAGTTCCAGGTGGGGAAATCCAAGTGGTCAAGAAACATGAGTGCGGCCCATTTTCAACAGTTATGGGAGGAAACACAGCAGTATGCGACTGTACATCAGCACCCGGGCCTACAGCAGATCAAGGAGGAGCCAAAGAATACAGACGATCAACTAGTGAAGCAAAAGGTGGCAGCAGCAGAGGAAGAGTCGCCACTCCTCGCTATCAAGCCGACTGTGCCGCTCAAGATCCAATTTTCGCAATGGAACAGCGTTACCTTGGAGCCAGCGCAATATCAATTGCGATCAAATCGCATTGAGCTCTCATTGCGTTTTCTAATTGAGAAATTAGGTGGAAATGTACAGTGGCAGGATAAAACCAAGACAGCAAATGCCCATTATGGCATCTATGATATTGAATATGACTTACCAACAAGAACGATTCGCGCCTATGCTTTGGGAAATAGCGTAGCAACCTACTCTTTGGCTGATATGGAGTTGCAGGAAGGGACGATGGTTGTGCCCCTGCGCAAAACGGTAGATTCGCTAGGAGGTAGAATTACGGACACGGTGATGGAAGCCGATAGGCGGGAAGTGTCAATGGCATTCCGGCAATTCTATATGCTGAAAGAAAATAATAGTATTCTTAAAAACTCTCTATTTGCCCTAGCAGGCTAATGTCTAAAATAGTAGAAGACTGGAAAAACTAGAAGCATACCCTTATGTAAGGAGGCTTCTTGACTATGCAGTCGAAGACACGAATATTCGATCAGCCGCAGCCTCTCGTGGAACGGATGATCCTGAACGTGGAGAAAGTCATTGTTGGCAAAAGAGAGACGATCGAGCAGGCGTTTATCGCGATGTTAAGCGGCGGTCATCTTTTATTGGAAGACGTGCCGGGCGTAGGAAAAACAATGCTGGTACGCGCTTTGGCAAGAACCATTGGTTGCGAGTTTAAGAGAATACAATGCACGCCGGATTTGCTGCCGTCCGATGTGACGGGCGTGTCTGTTTATAATGCGAAGACATGTGACTTTGAATTTCGTCCTGGGCCTTTAATGACGCCAATCGTATTGGCAGATGAATGCAACCGGACCTCTCCCAAAACGCAATCTGCTTTTCTGGAAGCGATGGAAGAGAAGCGGGTCACGGTGGATGGAGTGGGCTATGAACTGCCGAAACCATTCGTCTTGCTCGCCACTCAGAATCCCGTAGACTACGAGGGGACTTACGCGCTGCCTGAAGCGCAAATGGATCGTTTCCTGATGAAGCTATCATTAGGCTATCCGACGCCGGATCAAGAGATTCTGATGCTAGACCGACTCCAGGATCGTCATCCCATCGATCAGGTGAAGCCGGTTATTGTGCAGGATGAGTTTGTGCAG
>NZ_JBFTQB010000394.1:0-5570 GCF_056398785.1 Paenibacillus sp. 01T422
TAATAAAGAAGGCTAATGAAAGAATAATGAAAGAATTATACGATTTTGCGTAGGATCATTCCTTGTGGTTTTTGGCGTTTTTGGTTAAGTCGGTTTTGAAGAATGCCGTTATATCTATTGGTGATATTGGATGGTCTATTAGGATACTTCTGGCGAACGAGCAAGGGAAGCTATTACTGCCACTCATGTAAATGCAAAACAAAAGCAGAAGAATCTTTTGCTGGATTCCTCTGCTTGTTTTATTGCTATGAAAAATGATGTGGAGTTTGAGTTTTCTTTGGATTGGGTTTGTAATCATAGGGCATTTAGCTGTTTTTGCAACCGTTCAGAAGGTGTTCATAATGAGTAATTGTCGTATACGCAGCAGAATGAAAAAGCGAGCCTGTAGGTAACTCGATACTAATAGATTTTACTTATCAAAGTAACTTTTTAGCGAAGAGATTTAGAATTCACTTGTACTATTCTCTCATTACTTCAACGCAGAAAAAGGAGCTGCCACGAAGCAAGCCCCTTGCTTATAATTTACCATAATTGATCTGATTTGTTTGAACTGCTCGCCTCACTGTGGAGCAGCGGCGGATCTAGACTTGAAAAATAAAGCTACTTAACGTACTTCAAAGTCTTTCTTAAGCAATGCATATAGGGCGGTATCAACAAACTGATTCCTCCAATAAAAATGTTCCTTTAGTATCCCTTCTTCTCTAAATCCAACTTTCTCAAGAACCTTTCTTGATCCCACATTTTCTGGTTCTACAAATGCCTCAATTCGGTTTAATCCAAGATTGTTAAATCCGAATTCAGTTATTTTCGGAATCACTTCAGTCATATAACCTTGCTGCCAATATTCAGGTGATAGTTCATATCCAATCTCAATTTTACAATGATTTTTCGCCCAACTATGAAATCCACATGTTCCAATTACTCTGCTTTCCGAACGCAAAGTGATTCCCCAGCGAATACCTTGATTATTATCAAATCTCTGATTCCATTTGCGAATTAGTTCTTCTGCTTGTTCGATATTCGTGAAACTCTCCAAATCATAAAATTTCGTAACTTCATCCATAGAGAAATATTGAAATATTTCTTTTGAATCATCTTGTTTAATCTGTCTAAGTACAAATCTTTCTGTTTCTAAAATAGGGAATCGAGGCATGTTTTTCTCCTTCCTTATTTTAGGATATAGGGATAATCATGTTGTAAAAAAAACGACAAGAAAATCCCTACATCCGAAAGAAACCTTAATAAATCAAGGTTTCTTAATAGGTACTTTCATGTCGTTGTACTTTAGTCGGATGACAAAAACATTATCACATTCCCGATCGATCATCGAAACATTTAGTGTGATGTCACACTCCACAGAGATCCAACTTTCTGTCATTCCTCTTCAAACAACCGTTCACCTTTATGCAATCTCCAGGCAATTTTGGCCGTATGAGGGAGCTCACGCGCGGTTGGCGCATGTGCTGCCAGATATCGAGTACAAGCGAGCAACATCGTTTCTTTGGCCTTTTCCGCAAAAGAGCCTGTCACTGCTTGCCAGTGATTGTATTCGGCCACAGAAGCTTCATACATTTGGAAAGAATGGAATTCAGCATCCTCTCGCAGCAATGCATGGCCAAGCGTATTAAGAAGTGCTCCAGGATCTCCATTGCCATGTATGTAGTCCACAACCCATTGCGCGGCTGGGCCAACCTGTTGGCGCAGATCGAGCAAATCGAGCACCTCCTGATGATTGGTTGGCGTGGCGGAGCTGGATGGCTTCGGCCGCATGGCTGTCGGTACGTTTAAGAAACGGTCCAGATATACGCTGACGGCTCCATGGAAAATCGCGCGCTGCAGAAGTGGTTCATCCGACTGTAGCAGCCTTTTATGTACGGCGTGAGCATAGGTGAACGTGTGGAGTACTGCAATCCAATCGCGAAAATCATTCTGTGTATGGAATCGAACGATCCGTTCCGCGGCTGCCAAAGCAACGATTTGAGCCAACTGCGCCGGAGCCGTTCCGGAGATAAGCAGGTCGCGCAGCAAAGTTATCGTCTGCTCCGGCGTATCGCTCAGCAAATACTGCAGCAATTGGTGTTCCTGTTCCACTGAAAGAGCTATCTGCTGCCTTGACCCGTCCACCCGCTTCGCTTGAGCAGCATTAAGCTCCAACTCAGTGACCGCTTTCTTGATTGGCTCTACGAGGTTTACCGGTGCCTGCCACTGGTGCAGCTCCTCGCTCCGTGTTGGGCGAACCATCATTGGGACGAGTGAAGTTAAAATCCGCTCCCTTTGTGAGACATCCGCCCACTCCAGCGCCTCAAAAGCTTTATTATGGAAATCAAACACATGGCCGCCGTCCAAGTAAAAGTGATCTGTTGCGGCGGCAAGCATCATGTCCGAAAGGTACTTCGTGTCAACGCCTTTCATAATGGCGGTCATTAGCACTTTCTCAGCGCCCTGCGTATCCCGCACCTCGATACAGCTGCGATACCACTCGGTCAACCGTTCGAAATGCACGTCAGTCGAGGGCAGAGCTGACAGTAAATGACGGGTTCCTCTGCCCGAGCTGCCTCGAGCAACATGGACAAGGCCTTGGTATAAAGCAAGTATTCTTCCATTTTTGTCTAACTTATCGACGATTTGCACCATCGCTGTAAGAATCGTAAGTCCGGCGTTCCAGCCCGTTCCATATGTGGTGCCGAATTCGATGCCAATACGGGCGATATCTTGCTCCGGCACYCCAGCTTCGATTAGTCCGACGACCGCTTTTGCGATAACGATGCCTATATTTTGCTCAAGCCCTTCTTTCAATCTATGCTTATATTTTTGCGCGCCTTCTACTCTTCTAGATACCGGATTTACCCATACTTCGCCGCCATCRACGTACACTTCGTACGACGGAACATCATCTGCCCACGGATCAAGCGTACCACCGCTGCAGACATCGAACCGGGCATGATGCCAATGGCATGTCAATATCCCGTCGCATAAACTTCCCATTTGAAGTGGAAATCCTAAATGCGGGCAGCGGTTATCCACGGCATATACTTGGTCTTCATGATAAAAGACAGCGATACCTCCTCGAATAACCTTTTTGCCTACAAGTTTAAGCGCTTCCAATTCACCTGCTGAAATCCAGTTTAAACTGACATTCATCGATACAGCCTCCTTTATTTTTCAAGCTGCACTCCAAACTACAACAGTCGCAATTGGTCAGAACTCTCTGTGTTCTAATCATCATTTCTTATTATACCTTAGTGTATCCGTCGAGTGGAAATAAAGGTTTGGACCGTGTATTTTCCCATTCACAGTCTGGGAGGTTTGGCGGATGCTGAGCTGCTTTTACTTAGGCTTGTTACAATCATGCTTTCTCCTCTCCTGTGAATTGACTTATAAAYGAGAAAACAACAAGTTGCCCCAAAGTAAGTACATTGAGGCAAGTCTTATTGCACAAAAAGTGTAATAATATTAGAAAATTATTTCGGCAGTCAACGCTGCAATTGGATCTATCACAATTCCATTGTCAAACTAATGCGTGCCTAGGACTGGTATTGATCGTCACTTACTTTTTCCAACCATTCAACAGCCTTACCGTTCAGACGCTCTTGAATGGCTGTATGCGTCATAAATGTAGTTGGCGAAGCACCATGCCAGTGCTTCTCGCCAGGTGGGAACCAAACCACGTCACCGGGACTAATTTCCTCGATCTGACCTCCCCAGCGTTGTACTCGTCCTTTTCCTGCCGTTACGATTAACGTCTGACCTAGAGGATGAGTATGCCATGCAGTCCGCGCACCTGGCTCGAACGTAACGCTTGCTCCTGCTACACGAGCAGGATCTGCTGCTTCAAATAGTGGATCAATGCGAACCGTGCCAGTGAAATATTCAGACGGTCCTTTGCCCGAAGGTTGGGACCCGACTTTTCTGATTTCCATTTTCTATATTCCTCCATTAGAGTTATGAATTTTTTTCGTATTGTTTATAACGCCTACAGTAATAAGAAGGTTGTGATCCCTATTAATAGTATTCCTAGAAGCCCCATAAAAACAAACATACCAATCCAATGCCGAAAATGCGGCTAATATTAAGCCAAATGGAGCGAATGGTTTTTAACTTTATCATCCATTCGTTTTATAAAGTTGATATGTCGATAACGAATCGGTATCGCACGTCACTACGCAGAATTCGCTCATAGGCTTCATCAACTTGATCGGCACGGATAATCTCGATTTGAGGCAAAATACCATGCGCGGCAGCAAAATGAAGCATCTCTTGCGTTTCCGCAAGTCCGCCTACTAAGGACCCCGCAATACTGCGGCGACTCATGATTAGAGAAAAAACGTTGTATTGACTCGGTTCTGCGGGTGCTCCGACATTAACAAGCGTTCCGTCTACACGAAGTAACGATAAATACGAATCGACATCAATGTTGGCGGATATGGTGTTAAGAATCAGGTCGAATTGTCCGGCTAGCGTATTGAAAGTTTCAGAATTAAGCGTTGAAAAATAATAATCCGCACCAAAACTTAACGCTTCGTTTTCCTTATCTTTTGCACGACTTAACACAGTAACTTCTGCTCCCATCGCATGCGCGAATTGTATCGCAACGTGGCCCAAACCACCCATCCCCAGAATAGCTATCTTTTTTCCTGGGCTGGCATTCCAACGCTTCAACGGGGAGTACGTGGTAATACCGGCACACAAAAGAGGACTGGCTACATCCAACTTCATGCCATCCGGGATATGCACAACGAACCTTTCAGTAACAACAATGTTTTGGCTGTAACCGCCATAGGTTGGATTGCCATCATAGTCCAAGGAGTTATAGGTAGCTACAAAGCCYTTTAAACAATGCTGCTCCTCTCCTCGGAGGCAGTATTCGCACTCTCCACAAGAGTCCACATAGCAGCCAACACCAACACGGTCACCTACAGCAAATTTCGTCACATTCTCCCCAACCGCTGTTACAACTCCCRTAATTTCATGACCGGGCACCATGGGGAAGATCCCGCCTGCCCAGTCCCCGTGTGCACTATGAATATCGGAATGACAAATGCCGCTAAACTTAATATCGATCGACAGGTCATCCGGACGTAATTGTCTTCTTTCAATCGTAGTCTTTTCAAATAGCGCTTTGGCCTTTGAAATGCTTAGAACGTGCGTTGTGCACATGTGTGTTGTCTCCTTTTAATAAATCAATTAGAGATGATTAGGCAATCATATTTGATTAGCAATATAAATTTGATTAACCAACTAGTGTCTATTATTATATAATCAAGCATGTAAATTCAATGGTTAAAGAAACGCAATCTGTTGATATATCAACAGAACTGCGAAATGTGTTAAGTATTTTAGAAAGTTTGGTGAATATACAATGGCTAAAACAGATCGGCGCATCCTAAAAACGCAGGAATCTTTGAAAAAAGCTGTTATTGAACTGATGACTGAAAAAAATTTCAATGATATAACCATTCAGGATATTTCAGATCGGGCTAACCTAAATCGAGGAACCATTTATCTTCATTATCAGGACAAATTTGATTTATTGGATAAACTCATTCAAACACACCTCGATGAGTTAGAGG
>NZ_JBFTQB010000395.1:0-9596 GCF_056398785.1 Paenibacillus sp. 01T422
ACGTTTTACTGTAAAACAAATGTCACACAACGTTTGTTGACTATTATGTAAAAGTATGAAAATCCATGAAAATCAAAAAGCCCTTCAAGTTATTCACCTGAAAGGCTAAATTTATTCATGATTTTGGTTTTCATTCCTTGGATACAGCACGGGAGTGGACCAGGTGAATAGCTGTGCGAATCACATAAACGAAAACGCTGCCTACCATGAATCCGATTCCAACCATTAAGGTTGTATTTTGATCACTGAAATGATCCAAACTGAGCAAACTTAGAACCAACCCTATGCCAAGCAAAGCCCATGCCGCGATAGTCATTAATTTCACCAATGGCACCACATCACGTTCACTGCGTTCATTACTAACCGTTACTGTTTTAACAGCCATCATCATCACTCCAAACTCAGAAGTAAAAGTCTAATACAGTTATTATAACACAAATAATAAAAAAATGTTCATATTTTATTCACACGTTGATCAAATTTTGGACAAAAATTAAATTGTGATTTTCACATAATCAACTATTGACTTTTAATAAATTGTATGTTATAATTAAATATTTTTTTGACTTTAACCACCCTGTGTAGGTATGATAGGTTCATTCTTTACTATCACTTTGGAGGGATTAAGATGCAAATCGCAACCGGAATTCATATGTTGGAATTGGAAGTTCTCATTATGGGACATACAAACGTTATTTATCCTATCCTATTGAGCGATAATGATAGCACGGTTTTAATCGATACCGGTTACCCAGGAAACTACCCTCTTATTTGTAAAGCATTCGAAAATGCGCATATCCCTCTAGAACAGCTAAAAACGATTATTATTTCACATCAAGATATTGATCATATCGGGAGCTTGCCTACGTTCTTATCTGAAATGCCAGGAAAACTAACGGTACTTGCCAGTCAGCTTGAGAAACCTTATATCGAAGGCGAGAAAAGGTTGATCAAAGTTACACCGGAAGCCATAGAGCGCGCTGTCGCGAGTTTGCCTGCGGATGTATCGCCGGAATGGCGGAAAGCTTTTCGAACCAATTTAGAAAATCCCCCTAAAGGACAAGTCCATGGTATTTTGGAAGATGGAGAAATCCTTACGATTGCCGGCGGTCTTCAGGTCCTATTGACACCAGGGCATACACCGGGGCACCTAAGCTTTTATCACATGCCAAGTAAAACGTTGATTGCCGCGGATGCACTCGTTGTTACAGATGGACAATTGATGGGACCTATTCCAGCTTATTGTACAGATTATGAGCTGGCGAAGCAGTCGCTTAAGAAGTTCACTCGCTATGATATCGAGACGGTTATCTGTTATCATGGCGGGCTGTTCAATACTAATCCCAACGCGCGGATTGCTGAACTAGCAGCTGAGCTATGATACAAGAAAAAGCAGGTTACCCCTAGAGGCAACCTGCTTTCACTTATGTACGTCTAACTACTTTAACAGCGTGTATGCGCCAATCACCGGCAGCGGTTTGACTTGACCTTGAGCAGCTGCAACAATGCCTAGAACAGCGAAGATGACAAGCGCCAGGTTAGCGAGCGGCAGCAGAATCCAACCGATAATCGGGATGATTCCCAAAACCACGTTCAAGATCACGCAGCAGAGGAATAGCGTAAGCCCCTGATTCGCGTGATACATAGCAAACTTGGAATCTTTGGCAGCAATCAGCGGAACGAAAAACAAGATATACGCAATAATAGCCATTCCTTTATTACTTTGAATATCTGTGGAATCATACATGGACAACACCTCTTTTCTCAAAGTATACTATTCCATTATATTCGGAGTTTTCCATCTATTCTATTGATTTTCACACAATTCAAAAAATATTTTCCGACCATATCCGCAAGAGTTGCTCCTCACGGGCAGGGTCCATCCCTGCTGCACGAGTCGTAGTCAAAGAGCGACTTTGATCCCACGTCAATGTATCTTGAACAGTTTCAAACAATGGTCTCGTTGTCAATCCACTGGCAAAAGCCTTCGAATTGTCTAAAGCGAACATCCCGACTTGACTATCGCTTTGAATCCAAAGCGGCAGTTCCATCCATTCTCCAACCCCGTTTGCCACTAAAAACGCTTCCGGCACCCACGTACACGTAACTCCAAGTGGATTTAGTTGCTGGCAAGCATCGGCGACCTCTTCCATTGTATAGTAACTTCCACTCGCGTGTAGAGTCCCTACGATTTCTTGCTCCACTRATCGAATGATCCAGGCAGACAAGTCACGTACATCAATAAACTGCACCTTCCGTTCTTTCGGCAATGGCACTAACACTTCGCCTCCGCGGTGAAAACGTGCTGGCCAATACGTGAAACGATCTGACACATCATACGGTCCAACAATGAGACCAGGACGAATAACTAACGTACGATTGGGGAGCTCCTCCTGCACAACTTGTTCACAAAGAGCTTTCTTGGCCCCATATTTCTGCCCAGGATCCATCTGCTCCGTCAACTCAGCGACAGGGGCTGATTCATTAACATCCACTTTCTTAAGATCCTCGTAGACGGAAACCGTAGAAATGAACGTATAGTGTTTGACTTGATCCTTCAATTGCTTCGCGGTGGCTGAGACAACCTCAGGTTCGTACCCGCTGGTGTCAATCACGGCATCCCACTCGCGCCCTTCCAGGCGCTCCAGATTAATATTGCGGTCACCAATGATATGCTGAACGTGCGGAAAGGCGTTGGCATCATGCAAGCCGCGATGAAACAAGGTAACTTCATGCCCATTCGCTACTGCCGCTTCCGTTAGGGCTCTTCCAAGAAACTTGGTACCACCAAGTATGAGTATTTTCATGAATATCCTCCTAGGTTCGAGATCCGCTCTCTTCAATAAAAAGCTTTTTCGCTTCTCACCTTATCGACTCAACATCGTTGCTATGACTTCTAATTATATCCTTTCAACTACTTCTTACGGTCCCAATCGGATATACGATAGCCAAGCAACCAATGCAGCTGTTTTATTTTGAATGAATCAGGAAATAAGCTCAACAATAGATCGCGTACTTTTATCGTCAAAGGGTTATGCATCTRTACCATACGAGCCATGCGTCTTGACTGCCGCACAATACGATTAGCTCGTGGGATCCTAATCGCTTCATAGGACTCGAATGCACATCTGATACTGTGGGACGAAATATCAGCAGCTTCCTCTAGACATTTTGCAAGTACATAGGCATCCTCCATCGCTTGTGCCCCGCCTTGTCCCAAATTCGGCAGCATCGGGTGTGCCGCATCACCAAGCAGCACCACTCTCCCCTTGCTCCAGGCACGAAGTGGTTCTCGATCATAAATATCATGCTTGAGAATCGCTTGTTCGTCTGTCGCCTGCACTACCTGTTCAATTGGAGCATGCCAGCCTTGTAATTGCTGAAGGACATACTCCTTCTTTGACTGTACTTCCTGCCCTACAGGGGCATTGATCGCAACAAACCAATAAATTTGACCCTGGCCTAGCTGTGAGAACCCAAATCGCCGTCCACTCCCCCAAGCTTCAAAACCTCCACCAATCTCTAACGTGTACTCAGGGTCAACAAAAGCAGCTACGCCGCGAAGAGCCGTGAAGCCTGAATACTGCAGCGGACCGGGCTCAAACAACAGCCTAGCCACATCAGAGTGCAGCCCATCGGAACCGATCAATATATCACCGTTATCCTCCGTACCATCCTCAAACCGAACGCTAACACCTTGCTCATTTTGTTCCAATGAAATCATCTTTTTCCGATCATGCAGCGTTGTTTCAACCCTCAGAGACTCTGCCAAAATAGCCTGTAGCTTTGCGCGATGAATAAGATAGCTATAAGTTCCATATCGTGCAGCTTGTTTGGCGACTGGAACCGCTGTAATCGCTTTGCCATTCCAAGAGCGTATGTCCGCCTGACCAACTTTAGCGCCCGCTTGCTGCACTTTTTCGGCTACTCCAAGATTCGATAACACATCCAATGCATTCGCCGCGATAACGATCCCTGCTCCGAAGTCTGCGCGTGTCTCTTTTTTCTCATAAATGACCGTTTCCCAGCCGATTTTTTGYAAAAATAGAGCTGTGGTGAGACCGCCAATACCTGCCCCAATGATAATAGCTTTCTTGCTAGGTGTAACAGACTCCATGACACCCTCCAAATCCAGTCATTTCCATCTACTTTATCATATTCCGAGAAAGACAAATACTCCTTAATCCAAAGAGTAAGGAGTATCGCAATTACACTTCTAAATTGTCATTAGCTTTTAATTGGCAACTTTTTCTTGCTGCACTTCAATTAGTTCCAAGTTGGAGAAAAACAGGCTAAGTTTTTGCATTTTTTCAGAAGCAGCCAATTTCGGTAGTGGAGGGCACATAGGGTCCATATCCACAATCAGCACTTCAGAAGCATGATAATGGTTCATCACCCAGTCATCATACCCCGACCAGAGCTGCCGATAGTAATCAACCAAGGATTGATCTTGCTCGAAGCTGCGTCCTCTTAGTCCAATGCGGTGCATCACGGTATCAAAGGATGCTTTGAGATACACCATCAGGTCAGGTGCTTTCTTCGGAAGTTCGGCAAGCTCAGACATCATATTGTCAGCGAGCCCTTCGTATACTTCGAACTCTAATTGAGAGATACGTCCAAGCTCCCTATTAACTTTGGCAAAGTACCAATCCTCATAAATGCTTCTATCAAGTACATTTCGATTATGTACAAGCGCTTGTTTAATCGCCTTAAATCTTGTATTCAGGAAGTGCAGTTGAAGCAGAAACGGATAACGCTTCTTCTCAATCTCTTCCGGAGATGACGTGTAAAACAGCGGTAAAATCGGATTATCATCTACACTTTCATAGAAAACACTTGAATTCAGTTCTTTTCCAAGCAAAGTGGATACTGATGTTTTACCGAGACCGATCATTCCCCCAACCACAATCACAGCCATTGACCCCTTTCTCCTTCTACCCAATCATAATTTACCTACTGTTAATAATCGCAAAGCTTTCCTATTATACAAGGAATTTATTATCCTGCAAACATTATTTTTTGCCTTTATCTCTCGCCAACTTCTGCCTGAGTCGTCGCTTCTCTCAATCGATCATTTCCATAAATACACAGCTTTGATTGTACTTTGTATAATTCAGAAACACCACAAAAAATGTTCCTATGTTTTCGTGATTGTTTATTTGTTCATACTGTCACTAATAATAAGTGCAAGTTCATAAAAAAATAAGACAGAGGTGTGTCGATGATTTACGGAACCAAACTACTGGATACAGATATAGAGATTTTTATTGCAGCCTTGACCAAAACACCTGTCTATGTTTGGTCGTTAGATCCTTTAGGCGTTTATTATCAAGTCAGCTCAGGAATTATTGTCAAATATACGCCTGATGAAGTGCGAATTCACAATGCGGAAGACGCATCTATTTCAAAATGGTATTCCCGTGAATCCAATGAATTCAGCATCAGTTTCTAACTAATGAAAAAACCGCCCTTCTCCATGACTGGAAAGACGGTTTTTTCACGCGAACTCAGTTCCATTCCTTCATGTTTTGTCCACTAGTCAGCGTAGGTAAACACACATCAATGACCGTTCCTTCTCCTAAGTGGCTCTGGATGGTCATTGTCCCTTTGTGAGCCTCAACGATTTTAAAACACATCATCAACCCGAGACCCGTCCCCTTTTCCTTAGTGGTATAGAAAGGCTCCCCTAATTGCTTTAATCGATCTTCCGGAATACCGCACCCGTTGTCTTCTGTCCGAACCCTTATCCAATCTTTCCCTTGCATGGACACGATCAGTTTGATTTGGCCATTCTTCGCAATGGCTTCCATCGCATTTTTGACCAAATTAATAAACAATTGCTTCAAATGCATTTCCGAGCAAACAAGCTGCGTCATTTCAGTTTCTAATTCTAACGTAAGCTCCACATCGCACAATACAGCTTGCGTCTCGAGCAGTGCAGTAACCGATTGAAGGATATCCTTCAGATCGCTTTTTTTGTAATGAATTGCTTCCGGCTTGGCAATCACAAGAAATTCACTGACAATAAAATTGATTCGATCTAATTCGGAGAGCATAATGTCAAAATAGTGCTGTTTCCCCTTTACATCATTCTGCAGCAGCTGCAAGAAGCCGCGCAATGAAGTAAGGGGGTTTCTGATTTCGTGCGCAAGCCCCGCGGCTAACTGTCCTGCGACAGATAACTTATCTGATTTACGTAACAGTTCCTCCGTTCGATTCCGTTCTGTTATGTCCCGTGAGATGCCGGCAAAACCAATGATTTCGCCTTTCTCATTTTTAATCGGCGTTTTCGTCACGCTCACATGTACAAGCTGTCCATCCTTCCGCAGTCTGACGGTCTCAAGCCCTGAAATCTGTTTGCCAGCTTTCAGCATGTCGTAGATTTCTTTGCGCTGTTCCTCCAAGAAGTCAGGATAAATCGGCAGCGGCTTGTTCAATAATTCATCTTGATGCCAGCCAAATATTTGCTCATAAGCCCCATTGACCGAAATGACTCTGGCGCGTAAATCCAGCACACAAATAGCATCTGTCGTATTGCTGATGAACGATTCAAGAAGATCTTTCGTCTCCCTAAGCTCTATTTCCATTCGTTTTCGTTCCGTAATGTCCACGCAGGATCCGATAACTTCGACGACGCGGCCATTTTCAAAAATCGGGCGCAAAGAAGTTAAGTAAGTAATTCCTCGAAAGGTCGCTTCATACATAACATTCTCTTCACCGTTCCACGCTCTGCGATAAAACGAATCCATATTAACAGCCATAGAATATGGCCAAATTTCATAGAGATGATTGCCAAGGATATTCGAAGGTTGAAATCCCAGTCGATAGAGAAGCTCACCGTCGCATAACGTGTGAATGAATTTCCCCTTCATTTGCCTGAATTTCATCGTCATGCCTTGCTGTCTGCGTACAGTATCGTGCAAATCCTGTTGTGCTACTCTTAGTGATTCACGGTCTCTGTTGTGCTGTGTAATGTCTCTGGCAATCACATAAATACCTTCATTCATTCCATCAACGATAATGGGAACGTTCTTCAAGCCTAATTCAATCTGCTCACCATTTTTATGCTTAACTCGAAGCATGTAATTATCTGACTTTGAGACGATTCTATCGATACTATTATTTGCCAGATGTTCCTGCTTCCAGAGATGATTTAGAGATTGACCAACCATCTCTTCCTCTTTATACCCTAATATCCGTTCCATAGCGGGATTCAGACTTCTAATCATCCCTTTCAGATCACAAGTAAGAATACCAGCAGGGTTATGTTCGATTAATGATTTATAGCGCTGTTCGCTCTCCGCAAGCTTTCGTTCCATTTCCGTTTTCTGTGAAAGATAGTTGATTTGAGACATATAATAAAACGGTTCATCCTGGGAATCTCTCATTAAAGAGATCCTGAATTCTACCCAGGCGATGCTTCCATCTTTGCGAATCATTTTCTTCTCAAGTTGATAGAAGCCTGTATCTCCAGAGAGCATCTGTTCGAAATAAGCATCTAATTCTTCGGATTCATCAGGTGAAAATATCGCGTGTAATTCCCTGTTGACTAATTCTTCCTCCGCGTATCCGGTTAAGGTGCATAAACTGTTGTTCACTCTTATCCATAACCTGTTCAGCGAAATAATGGCGATACCCATCGTGGTGAATTCGAAAACTGCGGCAAAAGACGGTTCTGTGCTCGAAAGCAAACCCTGAATATTGTCAGGATCTGCACGGTTTGAACGATCCTGCGGATTATTGACCCTATTCATACGTTATCTCCTATCATGGATATGCATTGGATGGCTTCCAGTACCGATCGTTTTTTGAATTCGACAACTTGCATATTATTCCTTCTTTAGAAGCTGTTGGAACATAAAAAGTTCGCGATATGTGACCTTGATCGCAAATGTTATGTTAGAATGTATGGGGTCTCACAATATTTTAACGGGTTGCACGAAGGAGGATTCACAGCTTGCCTAACATCTGGACTCATCTCATATTCGGCCAAGAATTGATGACGCAACTGGGTCATGACCAAATGCTGAATGATAGACAAATGCGACAAGTCTTCTCTCTTGGCTGTCAAGGACCGGATTTCTTGTTTTATCATCATTTCCTGCCTTGGAAAAAGGATAAAACACTAAATCAACTAGGAAGTTTTATGCACACGAAAAATTGCGGGCCATTCCTGGGGGATTTAGTGCGTCAGGTGCAAGGCCGAGGTCTATATAATCCGGCTGTAGTGTATGTGCTTGGATTCCTAACACATCATATTTTAGATCGTAACATGCATCCTTATGTTTTCTATCAATCAGGTTTCAAAAAATGGGATCATCAACGATTCGAAATTATTATGGATACCCTTATCGTAAAGCGCAAACGTGGAATTCAGACATGGAAAACACCGGTTTGGAAAGAAATTTATGTGGGTGAAAAGCTGCCGCTTGGCGTTGTACCTGCTCTAACCCAAGCAACGGCTAACAACTACCCGGACATTGCAACGAACATTACGGAGAAAGATTGGAACGACGCATACTTCGATATGATTAAGGCACAGCGTCTTTTTCACGATCCAAAAGGAATCAAGAGGGTATTAACCGTTGGTAAAATTGCGCCGTTGGTTTATAAAAAGCGTGTGGCTCCGCTTGACTATTTAAACGAAGCCCACACCATTTGGAATTGTCCGACATCGCTCGAGGAGACCTACTCGCATAGCATCTGGGATTTATGGAATATTGCTATGACAGACGGTGAAATCGTCCTTCAAGCGGCAATTCAAGTTTTACTTCGAGGTTCATCTGCCGACCTAGAGGCCTTCGCTGACGTTCTAGGCAATCGCTCATACGAGACAGGGAAAGATTGTGACAGCGGTTTGGAAATCACACATGTGAAACCAATGCTTTAGAGCTTCGAATCGTCGACTTGGTCCAACCAATTCTCGATTTGACCGATTACAGAAGCTACGCAGCCCTCATGGAAAGGCGAAATCAAGTTAGCAACCTGAACGAGTTCCGTGAAGCTTTGGCTTCCACCTTGCTGGCATAGCCTTAAATAATCTGCCCAAGCCAGCTCTGGATTTTCATTAGCCCGTTTCCAGAACTGAAACGCACATACTTGCGCAAGCGTGTAGTCGATGTAGTAGAACGGGCTTTTGTAAATGTGCGGCTGTTGCTGCCAGAAGCCGCCTCTTTCCAAGAAGTCGTTATCTTCATAAACACGATGTGGTAAATATTTCCGCTCAATCTCGCGCCAAACGAGTTTACGCTCCACAGGCGTCAGCTCCGGCTGCTCATAGATGCGATGTTGGAACTCATCAACCGCCACGCCATAAGGAATAAACAAGAGGGATTCACTCAGATGTTTAAATTTATACTTATCGGTTTCCTCTTCGAAAAATAGCGACATCCAAGGCCAAGCCAGGAACTCCATGCTCATAGAATGAATTTCACAAGCCTCCAGGGTTGGAAACACATATTCAGGTACTTGGAACTCCCTGGAGCTGAAACCTTGGAAAGCATGGCCAACTTCATGTGTTAAAACATCGATGTCTCCTGCTGTGCCGTTAAAGTTCGAGAAAATGAAAGGTGCTTGGTATGTACTAATATACGAGC
>NZ_JBFTQB010000396.1:0-5551 GCF_056398785.1 Paenibacillus sp. 01T422
GAGACGAGGAGTCGGCAAGGCGAACTTGGCAGTTCTTCGCTCAACTGAGAGTCCCGGGTGTCTATGAGGTTGGCGGGCTTGGAGCGTGTACCTTAATCAGCCGCAAAGCCATTCAAGCTGGTGTTCGCTTTGCTGAGATTCCTAACTTATCATTCTGGGGAGAGGATCGGCACTTTTGCATACGTGCACGAGCTATGGGCTTTTCACTTTATGTTGACACCCACTATCCAGCGTATCATATTTATCGCAAGTCAGAGTTGGCAGGTGTTGATGCGTATAAGCAAGGCGGTAATGGTGTGAAAGCCGCTGAGCGCAAGATCACAATCAGTTTGTGTATCATTGTCAAAAATGAAGAAAACGCGCTTCCTATTTGTCTCCATACCGTTCGCGGGATTGCCGATGAAATCATTATTGTCGATACGGGCTCTACGGATAGAACGAAGGAAATTGCCTCCAAGTACACGGATCGAATTTATGATTTTACTTGGGTGGATGATTTTGCCGCAGCTAGAAATTTTGCTTTTTCCAAAGCTACTGAGCAGTACATCCTATGGTTGGACGCGGATGATACGCTGACAGAGAAAGATCGTTTGTTATTTATGGAATTGATTCAGACATTGGAGCCGCCTGTGGATCGGGTGACGATGAATTACAACCTCAGTTTTGATGAGAATCAGAATGTAACGTACAGCCTGCGAAGGAATCGGCTTGTTCGTCGAGAGTGTCAATTCCAATGGATTGGCGCTGTGCATGAATATTTAGCAGCAAGCGGCTCCGTGCTCCACAGTGAAATTGCGGTCACACACCGCAAAGATAAACTACATACGGATCGCAATTTACAGATATACCGGAATAAAATCGCAAGTGGAGAACCGTTAAGTTTGCGTGACCAGTATTATTATGCTAACGAATGCAGGGAGCATGGTTTCTATGAGGAAGCTGTGAGGTATTATGAAGATTTTCTTCAATCATCAGACGGTTGGCTGGAAGATAAAATTGCTGCTGCACTTCACTTGGCAACCTGCTACAGCCATTTAGGGAAGAGAGATGAGAAGCTCTTGGCGTTGTTCAGAGCTTTTGAATTCGATTCGCCTCGCGCAGATTGCTGCTGTCGAATTGGGGCTATTTTTCTCGAGGAACAAGATTATTTGCAAGCGATATATTGGTATGAATCTGCTACACAGTCGCCTAAACCGAAGGAATCAATGGGTTTTATGGACCATTCGTCCTGGACGTGGCTGCCACATGTGCAGCTTTGCTTGTGCTACGACCGGATAGGTAAGTTGGATAAGGCCAAATTTCATCATGATATCTCCTGCTCCTACAATCCCACACACCCATCTGTTATCCACAATCAAAAATATTTTGAACAGATTGGAATTAACTAGTACAAAATTAAAGATCTATAAACCGCTGCCTGGCCCTACTGGCCCTACTGGGCCTCTTGGCGAACAGGGATGACCTGTGATACGGGGACCAGTTTGACAGCTAATTCAGCGTTTGCGTCAAACACTTCAGGCACATTATTGGTTGTATTAGGCGGACTTAATATTCCGTTGCCGAATAACCAAGATATTGGCCCAGGGATCACGATCAATGGGGCTAATACGACTTTTACGCTTGCGAATGCAGGCCGATATTACATTTCTTATAAAATAAGTGCCACAGCAGGCGTGCTTGCGCAGTCTCGCGTAATGTTAAATGGCGTTTCCATTCCAGCGTCCGTGACATCACCTGCGGTTGCCGCGTCATCTTATTTAGCGGATTTTATCATTACGGTTACTGCAGGATCAACCATTATTCTCCAGATATTTGGATTGGTTGCAACAGTTATTTTGTCGCCTCCAGGAGCGACCATAAATATCATTCAACTTAGCTAAAAATGAGAAAAAGAGATGTCTTCCTGTTCTATGGAATTCATATATTCGACCTTTGACATATTGCAGACGTTTATAAAGTGGGATACACTGAGTCGATAGATGAGATCCATTAAGAAAGTATGAGTAAGGAGCGATACTCTTTTGAAGACACTAATTATTGCGGAAAAACCGGACATGGGGCGAAATATAGCCGCCGCAATAGAACCTAAAGCCAAAAATCTTAGGTCCTACCTGGAGGGTGAGCAGTACATTATCACCTGGGCGATCGGACACTTAATCGAGTTGGCTGAACCAGATCAATATGATGACAAATATAAAAAATGGAACATAAGCCATCTGCCGATCATTCCGGATGAATTTAAGCTGATTCCCAATCCGCGGACGTATGATCAACTGAAGGTGATTGCTGAACTTGCGAAAAAATGTGATCAACTCGTCAATGCCTGCGATGCGGGGCGAGAGGGGCAGCATATTTTCTCGTTGATCCAGCGGCATTTGGGGCTGAAGCAGCCGGTGAAGCGCCTTTGGATTTCTGATTTAACATCCGAAACGATTCGCAACGGCTTTGCAACTTTAAAAGACGGTTCCGAATATGAGAATCTGACTCGGGCCGCGCGCTCCCGAAGTGAAGCAGATTGGTTAATCGGCATGAACGGTTCACGTGCTTTTACAACGAAGCATAATGTATTGCTTTCAGTTGGTCGCGTTCAGACGCCTGTTCTTGCCCTCATTTACGATCGCCAGAAGCAAATTGAAGCCTTTTCCTCGCTCAAGTTTTACGAGCTGGAGGGGTACTTCACACAAGGCGATACGACGTATCGAGCCATGTGGCAGGGTGAACGCTTAACAGACCAACCGAAAGTGGAGGCATTAGCGGCGAAGGTGAAGGGGAAGCCAGCACGCATTATTTCATATGAAGTAAAGGAAACGAAGGAATATCCTTTTAAATTGTATGATTTGACGCTGCTGCAGCGCGAAGCGAATGGGAAATATGCTTTCTCGGCAAAGAAGACGCTCGATACCGCCCAAGCGCTTTACGAGAAACATAAGGTCATTTCGTACCCAAGAACGAATTCCAACTATGTCACAGAGCAAAATATTCCAGAAATGCATAAGTCGTTATCGGCTTTGCAAGGCACTGCTTATCATGACCTCGTGCAGGGAGCTAACCGTAATCTGGTCCACAAAAATAATAAAAATATTTGCAATCCATCCAAGGTTGAAGATCACCATGCGATTCTACCAACGAATCGTAAAGCTTCTGGACTTACACCGGACGAACAGAAATTGTACGATTTGATCGTAAGACGTTTTTTATCGCAATTTTATCCCCCTGCTGAATATAAAGTACATACGGTGATGACTGAGGTCGAGCAAGAAATGTTCAAGACGACGGTCAAAGAACTTCTCCATCTGGGCTGGAAGGTCATTTATGCCGATCAGAAAAAAGAAAAGCCCAAAAGCTCTAAGGGCAAGGAGAAGGAAGAGGAAGAAGACGAAGAGGTAGAAGTCAGCGACCCCTTCTCAATAGATGCTCAAGGTCAAGTCGTTTGCAGTGACGCCGTCGTCAAAGAGAAAGATACGCAGCCGCCTAAGCACTTCAATGAAGGCACGCTGCTCAAAGCGATGGAAAGCGCAGGCAAGCAGATCGAGGATGAGGAGCTTCGCGATGCGATGAAAGATTCCGGGCTCGGGACGCCAGCGACACGCGCAGCTACCATTGAACGGCTGAAGAAGGTAGGCTACATCGACATGCAGGGCAAGAAGATTGTCCTTACTCAGAAGGGCAGAATGGCTGTCGAATTAATTCGCGGAGCCGGCATCGAGCTGCTCACCTCTCCGGAGATGACGGGCCAATGGGAGCGAAGGCTGAATGAGATCTCCCGCGGCACAGCTTCGGACGAACAGTTTATGCACAATGTCAAAAGGTTTGCAACATTGATCGTGGACAAAGTACGTGTGCAGCCAAGAGCTTCCAAAACAGACTWCGAGGGCGAAACACCTGCTGCTGGGGGAAATAAGAGAGGATCCACGACGCGTGCGAACTCTTCTGCTTCCTCAGGCGCAAGCAGCACCAAAACGAAAGCGGCACCCAAGAAATCAGCTGAAGCCAAAACCAGCCCATCAGACGGTGGTAGCGCGTTTCTGGCTACTTGTCCACGACCAGGCTGTGGCGGATCTCTTTTTATGGGGCGTAAAGGATATGGGTGCTCTCATTATAAGGAAGGCTGCAAATTCGTCATCTGGAAGGAAAGCTTTGGACGGAATTTGACCGATACGCAGGTGCAAGCACTTGTGAATAAAGGGAAAACGACCAAACTGAAGCTCGTGCTCCCAGACGGGACTGCCACAGACGGACGTATTGTATTGAAGAACATCGATACGGGAGAGCTTGGCACGGRGTCCGAGTAATGGAGGATCGAAAGTGTTTTATTTAACGAACGATTGGGCAAAGGTAGTAGGCTCCGAGCTTGAAGAGTCGTATTTTCAAGCGTTATGTGACTTTCTTAGTAGGGAATACCAAACGAATACGATTTATCCAGAGCAAAATGACGTTTTGAATGCTTTGCATTTGACCTCTTACGAAGCTACGAAAGTTGTCATATTGGGACAAGATCCTTACCACGGAAGAGGCCAAGCTCATGGCCTCAGTTTTTCCGTTAAACCGGGCATCACGCCGCCGCCGTCCCTACAGAATATGTACAAAGAATTGCAGTCGGATCTAGGCTGCACGATTCCCAATAATGGCTATTTGGTGAAGTGGGCCGAGCAAGGTGTACTTCTGCTAAATACGGTTTTGACTGTACGTGAGGACACGCCTAATTCCCACAAAGGGAAGGGGTGGGAGCGCTTTACGGACAAAGTAATAGAGGTCTTGAATGCAAGAAAGCAGCCCGTTATTTTTGTGCTTTGGGGGAGTCATGCCCAAGCCAAGCAGCGGCTTATTGATACAAACCGGCACTATATCCTGAAATCTGTTCATCCGAGTCCGCTTTCTTCCTATCGCGGATTCTTTGGCAGCAAGCCATTTTCGCAGGTAAATGAGCTTCTTAAAGAGCTTGGCAGTCAGGAAATTGATTGGCAAATCGCTAATTTATGAGGATAATGAAGATAAGGCCGTTATATTGAAAAAAAATGCGAGGGAGAGAAGTCAATGAAATTTCAAGACTTTGCGTATGCAAGACCCGAATTTAGCACATTTGAAGCGGCGTTTAAAGAACTCTTAGAACAGTTTCAACAAGCAGCTTCCTTTGGGGAGCAGGACCAAGCGATGGAAGCCATCGTAAAGCTTCGAAGTGAGTATGAGTCAATGGAATCTATTGCGCGAATTCGGCACAGCGTGGATACGACGGATGAATTTTATAAAGCGGAGCAAGAACATTTCGATGAAATTGAACCTTTATATCAAGGATCGATCACAGAATTCTACAAAGCGCTGATTGGTTCCGCTTATCGCGATGAACTGGAAACTAAATGGGGCAAGCAATTGTTCAGAATTGCTTCTTTATCACTCAAAACCTTCTCACCTGAAATCGTTGAAGATCTCGTCCAGGAAAACAAACTGGCCAGCGAATATTCAAAGCTGCTTGCTTCGGCGAAGCTGGTTTATGCAGGAGAAGAACGCAATTTATCACAGCTAATCCCTTTTCAATTATCAACAGACCGAAATG
>NZ_JBFTQB010000397.1:0-5549 GCF_056398785.1 Paenibacillus sp. 01T422
GCGACATCATGCCCATATCATGAAGTTCTTGACCAAATTGATCATTTAAATCAATATTTCTTTCTTCATAGGGAACTTGCTGATCGGTTAAGTATTTTTTTAACTGCTGGCAATAAGGGCAATTCGTGCTTGAATAAACAATGACGTTAGACATATGATTTCATCTCCTCGTAGGGGTATAAGATTATTTATATTGCGGAATCAATTGAGCCCGTTTATTAATAAATTTATCAACAGCCATGGCCGCAATGGCGCCATCCGCAGCTGCAACGACCGCCTGCTTAACAGGTGTGCGTCTGACCTCTCCTGCTCCGAAAACACCTGGAACCGATGATTGCATCGAGCTGTCGAGAATCATAAAGCCCTCTTCATCCAACGGAACTTGGCCTTGCAAGAAGTCTGTTCCCGGCTTACTGCCTGATAGGAAAACGAAAACGCCGTCCACTTCAAGAACTTCCTCCGTACCTGCGCCTGTGCGAATGCGAAGCCCCTCTACTTTATTGGTGCCAAGCACTTCAAGCGGTTTGGCTTTATAGAGGATGTCCGTTCCCGGTATCTCCGGGGTATGATGAACACCTTGCAACTCGGGACGTGGTACCACGAAGTGGATTTTTTCCGCAAATTTGCTTAGTGCATGAGCTTCTTCCAGCGCTTCTTCCGAATCACCAATGACTGCGACCGTTTTCCCTTCAAAAAAAGCTCCATCACACGTTGCACAAGTACTCACGCCACGCCCAAGCAGGTTCTCTTCACCAGGAAGCATACGGTTACGTCCTTTTGACCCCGTTGCAATGATAATCGATTTGCCTTCATACATACCGTCCGCCGTAAACACGACTTTCGTCTCATCTTCCACATCTACAGCCGTAATCGTCGTTTGAATGAATTCAGCGCCGAAGCCTTTTGCTTGCTCCCGCATGGTATCCAGCAGATCCTTGCCAGACAACTCCCCAGTCACGCCTGGATAATTCGCAATTTTGTGCGTGATGGCCAAAGCTCCCGTGTTCGGCGCCTTGTCAATCACCAGTGTCTTCAAGTTCCCTCTGGCTGTATATATGGCAGCTGAAGCTCCTGCCGGTCCTGCTCCAATAATAATGACATCGTACATCGCCGCTGCACCCTTTCTATCCGCTCAACTGCTTGTCCACTGATAATCGATATCAGATAATAATTATTATAAATAAAATTAAATGAAAGTCAATACTTTTTGATAATTATTATAAATAAGGAAAGTACACCCCTTCCATATGTTGCAACATGTAAAGAAGGTATTTCAATATTAAGAAGGATTTTTTATCGATAACTTGAGACCGCTTGATTTTAATTCCCCTTTAATGATCCCGGGATGGATTGCCTAAAACATGCGATCATGGTAAATGGGATATGTTTTACCTCATTGAGAAATAATAACCTTCTCCCCACTGTGCACAACACGTGCGATAAACTTATACCGCCCTGCTTGCATTGATTTTGACAAAAACATTTCCCAGAAAATAAAAAAAAAGCCACGATAGTCGCGGCACTTAAAAAGGTCTATTAAAATGCGATTTTTGAAGCAGCCGCAGCATCGAGAATGATCGTCACGTTCGCATGCAGCTGTAAGAAAGAAGCTGGAACACTTGTAGTTATTGGCCCAGTAAAAGCTTTCGCCACTATATCGGCTTTATTGTCGCCTGTAGCAACCAGAACGATGTTCCGCGCTTTCATAACGGCCTCCAAACCGATTGTTATCGATTGCTTGGGTACCTCTTCCTCAGAACTAAAATGTGGCGATTGACTAGGCCTGTTCTCTTCAAACAACTGGGAAACATAAGTTTTCGCCGGTATGTTATCACTTGGTTCGATAAAAGCAATATGTCCGTTTAAGCCCAGCCCCATAAGCTGCCAATCAACGTAACCTAGATCGGCCAACACTTGATCAAATCTCCTACATTCAGCCATCAGATCAGCTGAATTGCCATCTGGAATTTGCGGCTCATATCGAAGCGTCTGAAGTTGACTAAACAAATGCTCTTGCATATAGGTTCGATAACTTTCTGGATGATCAGCAGGAATGCCGGCCAACTCATCAGGGTTAATGAATCTCGCTTCATGAAATGAAAGCTCACCCGCTTGCTCCCGCTGAATCCATTCTTGATATATTCCATATTTTAAAGGTGATGAGCCCGTGGTCATGCCAAGTACGGATTTCGGATTGCGCTTGATCTGTTCCGTCATCAGGTCCGCAACTCTAGTTTTAATTTCTTCCGTCGATAAGACTTCAATTCTCAATCGAATTCTCCTTCATGTATCTAATTAGCAATTTGAGATTTACTGCTTCAAATTGTAACGGCTTGATTCTCATACTTCCATAATAATGCAGCACCGATGGCCCCCGCATCCACTCCGAGAGATGAGCGAGTAATTTTCACATCTTTCACCATATCTTCGATTCCAAGTTTTTGAATTGTTCCCCACATTGGCTCGAAAAGCGCATCCCCGCTTAGAGACACACCTCCACCGAAAATGATGATTTCCGGATTGAACAGATGAATAATCGTAACCATCGCTGCCCCAAGCGCCTCCCCAGCATCTTTCAACAAAGAGACGGAATAAGGGTCACCGCTTGATGCAGCTTCTGCCACAAGCTTCGCAGTAACCTTTTTCGGATCATGTCCGGCCAAGTCAGCCAGCGGCGCTGTTAACAGCTTGCCAGCAAGTATATCTTCAGTCGCTATGCGGGCTATTGAATTGCCGGAGGCATACATTTCTACACAGCCTCTATTCCCGCACTTGCACGTGGGCCCTTTCCGATCAATGCTGATATGGCCAATCTCCGCTGCATTATTCGAAGCGCCCAGCAGCATGTGACCACCACTGATGACACCGCCCCCTATTCCTGTGGACACGGTTACATACAAACAGTCCTCTGTTCCTTTGCCTGCCCCAACGATCCATTCTCCCAACGCTGCAGCACTTGCATCATTAATTAGGCGAACAGGAATACCGAATTTTCGTTCCAATATCGGCCCTAGTGCAACATTTCTCCAGCCTAAATTCGTCGACAGAACAATTGTTCCCGTATCCATATCAAGTATACCTGCAGTCGCAATACCTAGACTTAAAATACTGCATAAATTAAAATTTGGTACAGAGGACAGCAGCGACTCGATCATATTGATCAGCCTTCTAATGACTTCATGCTCTCCTTCAGCTGCCAAGGTAGGCTGTTGATCTTTGATTAGTACGTGCCCTTGAGCGTCCACCAACGCAACCAACATTTTGGTTCCACCGATGTCTATCCCTAAAAAGTACCCGTCAATTGTCATAGTTGCTCCTTCATACATCTGTCTTGGTAGACTTGTACCTATGTTCTTTAATCTGTTGGATCCTAGCGGGATCAATCGGGCCAAGCGGATCGCCATTCATTCGTACGCCTTTTCCAAAATGCACCTCTTGCACGCCTGTTTCGGTTACAAATGCAGGCAATGATTCAATCGTAAGCCCGCTTCCTGCTAAAATCTGTATGGAACTCTTTTGACTCCAAGCAACCAGATCCTTCATCTCCTGGACGGCATCCAAAACATTAGGTTTRCCGCCCGAGGTCAGTATACGATCGATTTGCTTGAACTTATCTAACTCTACAAGCGCTTCCTGAACATCCCGAACTTCATCGAACGCACGATGGAAGGTAACAGATAGACCCTCCGCTTCTTCCAACAATCTCGCCATCACTTCCAAATCCGGACGCTGGTTATGCGTAAGCGCACCAAACACCACGCCAGCGGCCCCAAGTTGTTTGACCATGCGGATGTCCGCAATCATTGTGGCAACATCTAGTCGATCATAGAAGAAAGAATAGCTGTGAGGTCGGATCATCACCTGAATGGGAAGCGCGGTAGCCCGAACCGCCTCTTTGATTAGCCTGTAACTTGGCGTCAACCCACCTTCCAGCATGCCGGTGATGAGTTCGATCCGATCGGCACCACTCCGTTCAGCCGCAATGACGTCCCTCACACTCGTAGCAATAACTTCAAGCAGCACATGTTTCACCTATCCTTTCACAGCTCCTTGTGTTAAACCAGCAACGATATATTTTTGCACGATGGCAAACATAATAACGACAGGAATGAGTGATATAATGCCTGCCGCACTCATTTGCCCCCAATTGATATCGAATTTCTGAACAAAACTGCTTAAACCGACAGGAACCGTCTTGGCCGATTCGCTGTTTGTAAACATAACCCCGAAGAACAAATCGTTCCATGAACCAATAAAAGCAAACACAAATGTCGCCACGATACCCGGCTGCATCATCGGCAGCACAACTTTAGACATGGTCTGGAATTTGTTGCAGCCGTCAATCATAGCCGCTTCTTCCAAAGAAACCGGAATACGCTGAAAGAAACTGGACATCGTAATCAAGCAAAACGGTATATTCATCGCCGTGTAAGTAATAATCAATGCGGGCAGCTTATTCAATAAATGGATTTGACCAAAGGTAATAAACAAAGGTACTAGAATGACCATGACCGGCACCATTTGGGTAGCCAAGAAGGAGACGAGCACGAATTTTTTACCCTTAAACTGATATCTGGCCAAACTGTATCCTCCCAAGATGGAAGCAAGCAGAACCAGAAGTGAACTACTCATGCTAACCGTAAAGCTGTTCAATAAATATCGGGGAAAATTCGTATTTTGCAGGGTATCGATATAGTTCACCCACGTTAGCGCTTTGGGCCACAAGGTCAATTGGCCGCTATATATTTCTTGTCTTGTTTTTAGAGAAGTCACTATGATCCAATAAAAAGGAAGCAGCGTACCTAACCCAAAGAGCAACAATACAACAAATCTAACTAATTCAGGAGCCGCTTTTCGTCCGAAGGAAGTCATTTTAAAAATCACCTGCATCGTCATATTTGGTTGCACGAAGGAAAATTAACGTATAGATAATTAGAATAATCAACATGAGTACACCGAGAGCGGACGCTTGCCCGAAATCCGTCGTATATGAAATCTGATTGAATATGTACGATGATAGATTGTGCGAAGTGTTAGCAGGCCCCCCATTGGTCATAATATAAATGAGATCCGCTGAGTTGAACACCCAAATAACGCGAAGTAAAACGGTAAGGATGATCGTCGACTTAATAAAAGGAATGGTCACATAAAATAGCTTTGTCCATCTGCCAGCACCATCGATATCTGCGGATTCGTAAATATCCTTGGGTACCGATTGCAAAGCGGCCAGCAACATGATTCCAAAAAACGGCACGCCGTACCAAACCATCGCGATGATGATAGGGAAAATCGAAATACCAGGAAGCGCCAAAAACGGAATACCTTTTGCCACTATTCCGAGCTTAATTAATAGATAGTTAATCAATCCGTTCTGCTCACTGAACATCCACTTGAAAATCATCCCGATCAAAAATGCAGAGACCGCCCATGGGAGAAATACAATGGATTGGTAGATGTTTTTGCCTTTAAACTTGGTATTCAAAGCCTGTGCCAGAATAAATCCGAGAACGAATTGCAGACCAACCGTCATAACGACCCACAATAAAGAA
>NZ_JBFTQB010000398.1:0-5545 GCF_056398785.1 Paenibacillus sp. 01T422
GTATTTTCCCTAGGCAATTGGCATGTTTAAATAAAAAAAGACCTCAAAATAAAGATCAATTTGAGCGTTTATTGCTGAGATGTTATAAGATTCGACACAACTTTCTGCATATCCATCTGCCCTTCAAACACGTGGAAGCCTACTTGCAATTTGGTATTCCCGCCTTGCTTCTCAAGCTCAGTAGCAAATGCCTTGCGATCGCTAATAAGACCGGATTTCACGAGAAGCTCACTAACAGCGGTTGCATCGAGACTTGGCTGCACATAGATAACCGTTCTAACAACTGTATCTACTTTATTAGGCAGATCTTGAGGCTTAGCCGCAGCTAGTTTGTCCGCTTCTTCCTTCACCTTTTTCTGAACAGAAGCATCTACTTCAGCTTGCGTATACATTTTGGTGCCTAAATCAAAAACTTGATAGTACTTAGTGGCTTCCTCTTTCAATTTCTGAGGATCCATTTCATCAAGAGATAAGCCTGATTTACCCGGTGCGCTTGCCCGAACTGACATCATTTGCAGCAACAACGCGCCAACTATGATCCCAGTTCCTATACCTAAAATATACGAACGATTTTTAAGCACGGGTCTGCTCCTCCTGTCGGGAAAGCTGTAGAATCAAACTTACCTCACCTTTATTCATCCCCAATTTCTTGGCGATAGCTTCAACGCCTTTACCTTGATCATGTAGAGAAAATAGCTCAGCATATCGGCTTTTCATACTCAAACCTACATAAACAGGTTCTTCTTCAGAAATAGGTGATTCTACGACCAATGTAGATCCCACGAATTGCGGATCTCCCGCGGCTGCCTGTTGCCGATATGCTAGATCAACGGTAGGAATTGAAGCTAAATTTCCTGGATCTTTGACATGCACTTTGGTCAGCTCTTGTGATAGCTCGTGTTTCTGCTTCTCCAAAGTTTCCAGCCTGCCTGCCAGCTTTGCAAGTTCAACCTCGTAATCTTGTTTGGTTTTCGAAAATAGATCCAGCAGCGACTGATTTTGCTCATCCATCTCTGCAGCAAAATGTTCTATCGTTTCCTCGATCTCCTGAACGACAGTCATCTTACCAGAGGTTGCCACTTGTTCCTTAGGCAAAAAACGTGCATAAACAATCACAACTAGCCCTAAAAGCACCACATACATCCACGGCTGCATAGCCACTTATGTTCACCTTTTTCTATAAATGAAATAACGCCCTTATAAAGATAAATCAATATGATGCCCTTTGTACGGATGATTCGGTTGATGTTCAGGTTCTGAAGAGGCTGATAACGAAGCCTTAATATTCTTAGACTTCCTCTCTGCCATCTGCTGCTTCTGCCCACCATGATCATTAATGTCAGCCCTAGCGCTTTCTTCAAGCTTACTGCTGCGGTGCCGATCTTTTTCAGTAGATTGGGCAGCCTGATTCTCTAAGATAGTTTCATCTTGGCGAGGTTTCTGCATCAATTGATTTTGGCGAATTCCCGCCTCATCGTTCTTGTGTACAGCGAACTGTAAATCGATGGCTTTAAAACTCATCGCTTACCCACTCCTTCACTCACACGTAGGCACTCATTGAAATATCTCCGTCGTGCAAACGGAACGTCATTCGATTCGTCGAGTCTTTGATGAATTTGGTGTAGCGGCCAATGACAATCTTAGTTCCTCCGTAAACAGTCGACAAAACTTCAACCTTCGCTGATTCGGAATCTTCTAGTGATTTTTCAATTTCAAGAATACGTTCCTTGATCGTATTTTGCTCTTCGATACCTTGCTTTTTCGTGTGGTTCAGCTTAACGCGCATGGCTAGTTTATCTGGAGTGAGTTGACCCGCAGCCGCCAAGGAATCCAATAACGAGAGGGCTTTATCTGTTTTGTCCATATTCTCCATAAAGACCCTCAGTTGATTTCGCAAATGTATCATTTCATTACGGAGCTCCGGCAATACTCCCACTTCAATGACAGTTGTGGTTGACATGGAATTACCGATTGTGCGTGCAGTCACACGTTCTCCAGCTTGTATGGTGCCACCAACGATGAGTCCCTTTGCCCCATTACAACTAACTGCTTTGCCAGCTCGAATGGTTGAATGCATGATGCTCTGTGAAACTTTCAACTCACCTAACACTTCAACAGTCGCATCTTGAATAAAAGAACTCTTTACATTTTTACCAGCTTTCACAAAAGCTTTATTTTGACCTACAATACCGGCGTTTATCTCAATCGACCCATCTGCTTCAAGCTCAGCTGCTTCTACGCCTCCAGTGACGCGAATATCGCCTGCAGCACGAATTTTGAATCCAGGTAACACATTGCCGCGGACAACAACAGTACCGATAAAATCAATATTTCCGATATGATAATCCACATCTCCATTCACTTCATAAACAGGAAATACGTTAATCTTATCCCGATCGGTTTTTACAACCATCCCATCAATCAAGGCATATAGCCCCTTTTGCTCGGCGTCTGCAATCACATTTTTACCTATTTTAAAACGGGCTTCTTTCCCAGCTTTCGTAAAAATCGTCTCACCGGTTACCGCACGTCCCGCAGTGCCTTCAGTAGCTAAGTAACGCTGCCCGATAAGCTGCCCTTTTTTCACATTATGTAGGGATACCACTTCTTTATAATTTACCCTGCCGTCATCCAGCTCTTGAGGTTTTTTGTCATTCTCATCAAAATCAAAAATATAAGAAATATAGCCGTTAGCACCTGGTTCTGCCTTCGTCCCAATAGCGATAACTAGTTTTTGCTGATAAAAAGATTTAAGATTTGCTGCTATTTGAGCAAGCAATGGTCGATTCAAACCATGTATAATGCGGTTTTTCTGAGCTAATTCTTCTAATTGAGCAGCTGTTACTTGTAAAGTATCGTCTATATTATTAATAAGTAGAAATGCTGACAATTTATCATCCGAGATGGAAATACTGATGTAAAAATCTAAAGGCATGTTCCTCTCAAGCATGGAATTCCACCCTTCAACTTTAGCAAGTTTATGTTAAGTATCTTGAAACAACTGATTCTTAAATCGGCTAAGTACACCCTTTAAACGAAGAATCGCTTTTGAATGTAGTTGCGAAATGCGCGAAGGAGATAAGCTCATGACTTCAGCGATTTCACTTAAAGAGAGTTCCTCGAAATAAAATAACGAAACCACAGTACGTTCCTTCTCTGTTAAACGTTCAATAGCTTTGGCTAGCGACTCTTTCAAATAAAACTCATTCACTTGAAATTCCGGGTTTTTAGCCTTTTCATCAACAAGTAAAGAAAGCCGTGTTTCCGAATCCTCTTCCCGAATGGGATCATCGATCGAACACACCGTCGTAATAGAAATATCTTGAAGCATCTGTTGGAAATCTTGCTCACTGACCTGCAAGTATGCGCTGATCTCGGCATCCGTCACAGAACGAAGATACTGTTGTTCAAGCTTTTGGTAGGCATCTTCAACTTTTTTGGCCTTCTCTCTAACAGAGCGCGGGACCCAATCTCCTTGCCTGAGTCCATCGATGATGGAACCACGGATTCGCCAGGATGCATAAGTTTCGAATTGTAATCCGCGGGCATAATCAAATTTCTCCACGGCATCAATAAGACCCATCACGCCATAGCTGGACAGGTCCTCTTTCGAGACGCTTTTGGGTAGTCCAATGGCTAGACGTCCTGACACATAATCGACTAAAGGCAAGTAACTCTCAATCAGTGCCTGCTTAGCGGGAACCCAGCCGTCTTCCTTCCACTGCTTCCATAAGTCGAAATTCGCTAGTTGTGATTGCTTTTGTTCGATCATGATTTACGTTTCACCATCCTTAGTCTTCTGACATTCGCCTTAGGGCACCCGCCAGTTGTTCAGGGTCCAGATTATTCTTGGTGACTAACTTAGGTGGATTCAGTGGTGAAAATTGCATGTCAGCTGATGACGGCGTATGATTATTGCCTAAGCTAGCTTTCAACAGTTCACGTGTTTCCTCATCTTCTTCTGGAGTCGTCAAATCCAAAGTTTGACCAACCGCTGAATCCGACGTCAAATTCGCATGTTGTGCAGTTCCTGCCGCGTGTTCAGCCCCAATCATCAGACCTAACACCCATCGAAAGCCAAAGGTAAGAATAAATAAAATAAGAAAACTGTATACACTTTTCAGGCAGGAAGTTAGCAATAAATTATTGCCAATCGATAAACCAAAAGTTAATAAACCTGCCAACCCTGCTACAATGAAATTTATTCGAATGGTACCAATCATCATTAAATTTCTTTCACTCCTAATTGGACGCTTCGAATGACTAGAATGCCGGTTTCACTATTAAATTCTATCGTTCGACCGTAATTCGCACCAGTATCCTCTGCACGAATTGGAATCCTGTATTTATTCAACATATCTTTACAGGATTCAACATTTCTCGGGCCAATTCTCATCGTATCATTATTTCCAGCAAATGCAAACATCTGGGCACCGCCTGCAAGCTTAGCTTCAAGCTTGCTAATGCTGGCTCCGAGCTGCTCCATTCTGGAGATTAACTCAGGAATTGCGGTATCCGCATATTTCGCAATGTTTAAGGAACCTTCGCGAGCGATTTCAGAAGATGGTAGCATGACATGTGCCATTCCAGCTACTTTCACACGGCTATCATAAAGCGTAACCCCTACACATGAGCCTAAACCTGTTGTTTTCAACACACCTGTAAGGTGAGCAACATTCAAGTCAGCCATGCCAACTTTAATCAAATTATCCTGGGTCATGAAGAATCTACTCCTAATGCCGAAAATATTTTGCCAAACGATTCCGGATCAGGAATTAGGAAGAAATGTCCTTGTACTTCATTTTCCCCTTCCATAAATTTGGTATCGATGAGGAGCGCCTGATCACCCATTTGACCAAATTGCAATAAACCATAACTTAATATGGCTCCTGCCATATCGATCGCTAATGCTGGGACTGTAGGCTGCATATTCAAGTTAGTAAAATCAGCAAGAGAAGAAAGATAGGAACCGGCAAGGATGTTACCTATTTCGTTTAAAGCAGATAACTCTAGCTCCGAGTATTCTTCTTGATCTTCAATTTTCAAACCAATCAGGTCCCGCAGTATGTTCTTAGCGGCATCTAAATTGAGGATAAAGAACATATTCCCAGGAGCGTCTCCTTCTACCCGTAAGAAAATGGCCAGAACAACCGTCTCAGCCCCGCCAACACTTTCACAAATTTCTTCAAAAGGAAGCATTCTGACTTTTGGTACAAGCATATCAATCGGTTTATCCAATAGCGTAGATAGGGCGGTAGCAGCATGCCCCGCGCCTATATTGCCAACTTCCTTGAGAACATCCATTTGAAAATCTGCCAACTGACTAAAAACGTCCACAAGCTAGTCCTCTAATCTTTCTAACTGTAGAATTTCGTTACGGTCCAAGACCTGCTCTAAGTTAAGCAGCACTAGCAATCTTTCCTCACCAACGCGCGCAATTCCATCCAAATACTTCGCTTTGATCCCGCCAACAATCTCTGGTGGAGTATCAATATTATCGGTGTCCAGATCAATGACGTCATTGGCTGAATCTACGATTAAGCCC